>NZ_JALKIK010000028.1:0-68685 GCF_023050955.1 Anaerobiospirillum sp. NML120511 | reverse complement strand
CTTCCATTACTTCTCTTCCCATCATTTCATGGCACGGTTCCGTATATTTCCAATTACTTCAGCCATATTCTCCACATTCTTTCTCTGCCCTCTATTCCCTGAATTCTTGTTATGGCACAGCATAGTATGTCCGTACCTGATGCTGGCATAGTCACTGACACTTTCACCATGACCAGTCACTCAACTTTAGCAAAGCTACCATAATATACTTTGCATAACGTTATGTATTGAATATTCAAAGGCATGCGCATAAGGCTCTGCCATGTATGCTGCCGTGCAGCTTGCAACGCTACAGCAGGGCATGAATCCACATGCAGTTCGACTGCATGTCGCGTCTCTGCACAGTTGAGAGCAGATTTTGGCAGGAACAGGTCTGATGACGGAGCTGATGACAGGCTGTGTACTGGTTATGTGCAACCTGAAGACAGTTGATTGATTTGTGTGTGAATGGATTGGTGGTGGGATTGATGGATTGATGATGGTTGTCAAAAAGAAAAGCAGGCGCACTACAAGGTAATACGCCTGCCATGGTACAAGGATATAGAGGTCGGCAAGGACTCACGGTCAGATGAGTACTCAAGCCTTTACAAGCGGATACTGCTGGCGCTCTGGCAGAAAGAATCGGCCAGCCAGTATGCTACGCCTGATGCGCTCCTGAAATAAAGTCCAGACACCGTGATATGGAAGAGATGTCTGCAGTGATGAGATTTGCAGCAAGATAACGCATCTGCAGGTCAGGCAGCGGTTATCAGGAATGGCATTTTGATGCCGGCTTTTCTCACCCCTGGACAAGAAGAGGGGCTGTGCCTGCGCCGAAACGTCTATGACACCATGCCTCTGCATATTTGCCAGGAACAACGATCAGGGCCTCCAGTGGTCGCGGCAGTCCCTGAACAGTACTGACCGGTATCAATTACCCCGGTCAATACTAAATCTGAAGCATCTGGCCCCGGTGTTATCGATCGAGGCCAGTACAACACAATGAAAAACTTTAGTTGCCTGCTTTCCCTGGGATGGGATGCAGGTATATCAGACGCTGCGTACAGGCAATGAGCCCTGATGATATTCATTGACGGCTTAGAGCCAGGTGTAAAGTAAAGCTCTTATCGACTGATGCTGTCAGTCGGTCAGACCTGTGCACCGGCGGATAAAGGCTCGACTTTGCAGCACAGCAACATGCCTCTCTGGCATTGTGTCTTTGGCACAGATACACAGAAAGCTGTTCACAGCATGGACACTGCTCGGGCCTTAATCATGTTCAGGGCATGAAAACATACTCATAACAGAGCCGGTCAGAGCCGCGATATGCTGAGTGTGCTCATGTCAGCAGCAAATTTAGTAAATCCTTATGTTTGTCTTAACAGTCCTTATGTCGGATTAACAGAATGTATGCCTGTTTTAATACTGCCGGAAGCATGCACTAAGCAAAGCATGCCCCGGCAAGACTGTTCTGGACAGCGGGTCAGAACTGTCCAGGGACAGATTGCTCAGCTGGACTGAGCACTCAGGCCCCCATTCACAAAGACAGAAACGCTTTACAAACTATCCCATGGAGCGAACTCCTTAAGCGTTCCTGACGGACAAGTTGATGTGGTCAGGATCAAAGCATGGTCGTGTCCGTGTGCCTTATGGCACTCCTGTGTACGGGTGCAGAGAAAGTGTAATTGATAAGCCATGATTTTACGGGGCAATCTGATACGCTTTTTCATATCTGTAAATAAATTTGGATCCCAGATCACAAGCACATCAAAAACTGGCAGAAAGTTGATCTGGCACACAGATTTTTCTCAAAGCCCGTTACTATCAGGCTTCTGACAATATAAAGCACCAAAAACACCACCATAAATGCAGCAAAAAGTGCATTTGAGCAAAAATTATCAGGATCCTAGTAATACACCATATCCTATATATAAGGCTTTCTGACCATCACTGGTCACCAAGTGTTGCTCCAATATTAGACAGCCAAAATGCCATGTATCAAACGCAGCCCTGCCAGACGTTACCTCCCGGTAATCTGCAATGATGTTGCGCATCACCGTGCAGCAGACACAGTGCAATGCGCCCCAGCTGAGCCGCCAACAATAGGAAACGGTAAAAAGCATGGCGGATGACCAGACACATTACATGAAGCCTGCCAGCTCCATGGCTGCATGTCCTCACCACGCTGAACATCACCGCACATGGATGAAGCAACCCTTTAGCGTCACCCCTTTTACCGGAAGCAGGGACCTTCTCTTTATGTAGCAGTCACCGACTGATGAAACTGCATTGTCCGCACTGCCACGTCTGCCCAGCCATATCTGCCCTGACGTGTCCGCCCTGTCATATCTGCCCTGCAGTGTCCGAACTGCCGTGTCCGCCCTGTCATATCCGCCCAGCTGTGTCCGAACTGCTGGGCAGCCATGCCACGTATGCCCAGCTGTGCCCTGCCTGCTGTTTCGGCCATGCTGACTGAGGCTGTCAGCTCCTTATCGACCGATGCATAAGCAAGGTTATCTAAGACCAGCATGTTTTTTCTGCTACAGCACTACATCACAGCCTCTTTTCAACTTCAGCCCCAATCTCTGTCTTATCGAGGCAAAGCAATTATTCTCTCTGTGGCTATCTAAGCACATGTACTGGTAACCATCCATGTGACAGCACCTGTATCAATCATGTCTCTATACCTTCGGTATACGCAGGTGTACGTATACCTGAGCAAGCCTGTGCATTTTCAATATGCTCCGGAAGACTGCCAGCATCGACTCTGTCATACCTGGCACGGCTGCACATGATGAACGTGCAACTATAGCCAGGCCAGCCTTGCAAATAGCTGGCAGCTACTACGCTGTAAGGTTTACCCCAATCCAGCAAAAGGCTACTGACTGATAAAGATCTGGCTGGAGAAAAGAGCTGTAATGCATCTTCAGCTGCCTTCTCAAAACTTCAGGTATAAGGAGACGCCAGGGCTGATGCTGCCGTGCAGGCTGAGGATAGTAGGGTCGCCTGTGCAATCTGGCACCATATCCCTAAAGGGGATGTCCTTAATGCTTAATGAGTGTCCCTCACTGGTGTCAGCTTGTTCCTCGAAGTGCCACTTTAAACGGAGCGCAAAGCTAAATCTCATGTGCCTCCCACCTGAAAGGTGGGGCTCAGGGCAGATTACATATGGCATCTACCTGCAGCTTCCCATGCTGGTTATGGCATATGGCTGACGCAGTAATGCTCAATTCAGTTTTCCGCTCTTGCGGCATGGTGCACTCACTCTTTTATAGAGCACATGTCTCGATGCTGTATTCAGTATCTCTTAGGGCTGAACCATTGCTCTATATTCAATAAGCAGGATTGTCTGGTGTTAAGGATGAATTTGATGTTTGAGATCCAGTCAGTCTGCTGGATGTTGATGAATTACTGCCACTCCTGCAAATGAGAATGGGTTTTAGGGTGCCTTAAGAGCAAAGTGCACATCAGGTCGGCTCGCTTGCATGCTTACTTGCTTGCCTACTTCCCTGCCTGCTCGACTGCCTCCTTCCTGCTTACTTGCTTGCTTGCTGAGTATTGCCGATGGCATCTGGCGGGCGTATTTCTTGGCTGCCAGCTGCATGGAACTGCGAATGGTCAGCTTACGGCTGTGATAATGAGAGCGACAGTGAAAAGCGACAGCGAGGAGCAGCAAGGCAAGGGGCCAGAGATCTGATGGAGTAGCGGCTGTTGAGGGTGGCGTCCAGCGGGATAAGCAGTGCTGTGCGCAGTTGGAGGGACTGGGGTTGTAAAGGGTGTTTTTGGGACTGCGCTTAACTTACAAAAATCATTAAAATGCATGTAAGGACACTACAGTGCATTTTTGAAGTGACTGCAAAAACGCCTTTATCAGCAGCTTTTTCCTGAGGCAGCGTAGCGTTTGCTGGTTGCAATGTTGCTGGAAGAGTCATGGGGTGCGCAGCAAATGGCAGGATGTTATGTATGAAAGATCTCGTGCCCTTCTGGTGATGGCATGTAAACAATCGTTATTTTTATGAGCTTTACGCACGATTGAGGAGGTTTATGCCGTGCTCGTGCATATTTATGCGGCTTAATGATGTGGCAGCTATGGGCAGCTGCCTGAGCTCTTGCAGACGTGGGCTGTCTGATTATCAGTGTTTGCTGTTTGTGGCTTTTTGTATGGCTCAGGTAAATGATGCAGCATGAGTTTAATATAGTGTAGTTTTTCTACAGACACGACAAAACAGACAGATAAGGGATAATGGTATTTTCAGTCCGGGAGTACACTCACTACTATAAACTTGTAAATATGAGCGTATATAAGGGATATTGCGGCGATGGTTGTGCCGCCATTACAGTACTTTTGGTCAAGTGACAGTATGTCTTATATTTTGAGCCCTGCAGGCGTATTTTTGTGCGTAAAACAAGAAGCAGCTCACAGTGAAAAAAGCCTCGTAAGGCGCATACCTACGGGCTTTTTGAAGCCTTTTGTTGATAATTTCCAGATGCAAAAATCAGGTGATAAAACGTATCTACAGGCAAAATCAAATCCACATCTCGTTTTTCCGTGACCGGGTACCAATATAAATGCATCGTTGACATTTCTACCCATGGATCCCAGTTATAAGCACTTTTTAAATCAGATTAATCAATTGCAGGAAAGCGCATTCCCACGTGGAACCATCAAAATAATTTACCAATGCGCGATCCTTTTTTACCATTTTTACCAGGTGCGATCCGAAAAAATTAAGCCACACCGATGCAGGGACGGCCTCACAGGCCAGCAAGCCCGGCAAAGGTGAAATGAAAATTGATTGTTCTTAAGGCAGTTTGTCTAAAGTGCATGCAAAGCCGGCTGAATTCTTTGTGAATCTCCCGACGGTCATCCAGAGGGCCACCACACCGGTGGCGACGGCACCGAAAGGAACAGAGACCACAGGCTCATATCAACAGAGCGGGTCCTTAAACACAGAATAACCAGAGCAAAAGCACAACCGAAAGACAGGTGATTTTAGTTGCCGCAACGGTAGTGCAGGCAAGGACGATGAAAGACCAGCCCGGAAACGCTGTTTCCGACCTGACAGCAGGGTAAAGGCTCCTCCCCTGTCACAGCACAGATAAAACACTGTGACACAGGCTGTAAAGAATTCAGTTGAAGCATGCAGTAAGGAAAGACTGCCTGCCTGATTAAGGCACGACACGCCCGGGCAGGAACATCAGTAAAAGCCGGTCACTGTAAGGACCGGGATTACCTCAAAAGCATTACCGATTTCAAAAGCTCTTTGATCAGACACTGTCAGTCTGGTCGCCAACCGCCCGGTCACGGACGGCTAAACAAAATCTGGAGTTTGATACCTGCGGTGCGTGGGTTGTGAACTTGCAGGCTATCAAGTATCAGAGAGTACTTCCATTTACCACCGGACAGACATGGTGACTGCTCAACGGCATCCAGGGCGCTTTGCAAACTTCCGCCTCAGATGACAAAACAGTTACCGCCGAGCAAACGGCAGCAGGTCTGCTCAGAGCGCAGTGGATCTCTCAACGACATAAAGTAGGATTGATTTATGGCTAATCGTATTATTCTCAACGCTGTTTCTTATCACGGTAAAGGCGCTATCCAGCACATTGTTCCTGAGGTTAAGCAGCACGGCTACAAGAAAGCCTTCATCTGTACTGACCCAGGCCTGGTAGAGCACAAGGTTATCAACAAGATCACCGACCTGATGGATGAGGCAGAGTTAGCATACGAGATTTACTCCAACGTACAGCCAAACCCAACTGTTGAGAACGTACAGAGCGGTGTTGAGGCATTCAAGGCCTCTGGTGCTGACTACATCATCGCTGTAGGTGGTGGCTCCTCAATGGATACTGCCAAGGGTATCGGTATCATCATCGCCAACCCTGAGTTTGCTGATGTAGTATCCCTCGAAGGTATGGCCCCAACCAAGAACCCAACTGTACCTCTCTACACCGTTCCTACCACCGCCGGTACCGGTTCTGAAGTTACCGCCTACTACGTAATTACCGACACTGCCCGTGGCCGTAAGTTCGTATGCGTTGACGCCAACGCTATGTCCTGCGTAGCAATTATTGACCCTGATATGATGATGTCCATGCCTAAGGGCCTGACCGCCGCTACCGGTATGGATGCCTTAACCCACGCTATCGAAGGTCTCATCACCAAGGCTGCATGGGATATGTCTGACATGCTCCACATCAAGGCCATCGAGCTCATTTCCAAGCACTTACGCGGTGCTGTAAACAACACTGAGGAAGGCCGTGAGGGTATGGCTCTTGCTCAGTACCTGGCAGGTATGGGCTTCTCCAACGTAGGTCTGGGTCTGGTACACGGTATGGCTCACCCATTAGGTGCAACCTACAACACTCCACACGGTGTTGCCAACGCCATCATCCTCCCTACCGTAATGAAGTACAACGCTGACTACTCCGGTGAGAAGTATCGTGAAATCGCCCGTGCCTTTGGTGTAGCCGATGTTGATAAGATGCACCAGGAACAGTACCGTCAGGCTGCTATCGACTGCGTAGTACAGCTCTCAAAGGATGTAGGTATCCCTCAGAGCCTGCACGGCATCGCCAAGGAAGAGGACCTCGACCTCCTGGCTGAGAGCGCATTTGCCGACGTATGTACCTCCGGCAACCCACGTGAAACCTCTGTATACGAGATTCGTGAGCTCTACAAGTCCTTACTGTAGTCTCTAATCTGACAACTCAACCATAAGAAAGAGGCAGGCTGCAGCATCCTCCATCCAGCCAAAGCAGCCTGCCTTGCTAACAGACTCACCGCATCTAAAGCTGCCGGGACCGCCCTGCAGCTTTTTTCACTTCAAAAGCCATAAAAACAGGATCTGCGCATCCCGCCCAGATCGGCACATCCCGGCACAGTCGGGCACAGCAGGTAAAGCCCCGGAACATACCGGCACATACCTGCATCCCGGCCCAGCCGGGCACAGCAGGTAAAGCCCCGGAACATACCAGCATATACCTGCATCCAGGCACAGCAAGGCTAAGCAAGGCCCTGCCCCGGAACCTTTCCCTGCCATGCGCAGATACAGAGCTCAGGCCTGCCAGTACCAGTGCATCTCCAGCAGCTGCATTAGCCGCCAGTGGCAATGCTATGCCCCGGTCTGTGACCTGCCTGCCTGACGGCGATGCTATAAGATAATCACCAATGTCCTTCCATGGCTCTAACCAAATGACCTGCCCAAATGACCTGATAAGCAAATCTGGCCACAGAACATAATGGATCCGGCACAATGAAGCTGCATCCCAAAACTCAAAGCATGTCATTGCTCCAGTCTCCGCACAGAATCATTACTTTCAACGTAGCTGCTAATATTGCCCAGACCTGCCCCATCCTTGACCCTTCCACTGATCCAGCACTTACTCTTTCCATGGGCACAATTGGCCACTTGGGGTGCAGTGAGTAAGAGGCTCTAATGACACGTTTGCAGCTGACGCCCCAGCCAACACATGTGGTTTACAATAGACCATGATCATCCATGGCAACTGGCACCCACATCAGGATACTGCATTGTTTTAGAATGTATCTTTATACAATCTAAAATGTATAGTTAAGCCATAAAATCCCATGACAGAGCTGTAAAGTCTGGTATCGCATTATCCGCGTTAACCATTCATAATTGCTTGAAAAACGGTAAAACCATGCCTGAACCACAGCATTTTCATTGAAAAACACCCCATATCAACATCATTACCACCAATTAGACAGATCCTGCCATATAATAAGATACGTACATATCCCTAATTACTCCTTACATTTAAAGCTGCATTATTATGCTTTCTAAAACGGTTACTATTACAGGTAAAGACAAAGTAGGGCCAAGAGAATCTTTTTGATGACATTTGCCATTATGGTCATATTTGACGGCCATCATCTTTTCCTGGATAGGGTATTACCTTTCTGCTGGCTGCCATATCATCACCTTGCACATAACTGTCCTTTACCCTCCACCTAACCTAACTTCACCCCATCCAATCCAATCCCATTCCATTCCATTCCACTCAACCTCACTTCACCCCATCCAATCCCATTCCATTCCTCTTCACTACAGTCCACTACACTCCATTACTTTCCACTCTCCCCGCAACGGCCTGCTCCCCGCCATCCCCGGCCCTGACAGGCAGTGCTTATACTGCACCGTGCCTGCTGAAAAGGAGCAACACATCAGTAAGTACATGAGCATGGATAGCCGGGCCAATGCAATGATGTAAGGATTCGATGACAGACAGCCATGTAGCTGACTGGTCCCACAGCCGCTATGAAACCTTCAACAGCTGTGAGGGCACTTACTGAGTGAAAAGGCCTTAAATTCAAAGGCCATCGGATTAAATCAGCCTGCAGAAGCTCTATTCCTGTAACTCGATCTCACATCTTTCCAATGAAGAACAATATGAGTACGTCATGACCATGGCTGTGACTCAAAGAGCCCATGGCTAAGCCTCAAGCCTCTCCCCTAATCAGAGAGACACCAATGCAGTTGAAAGCAATGGGGGTATGCAATAGCTGCTGCAGAGTGCAGAAAGGGAAAGGGAAAGGACGGCTGGTAATAGTCGCTATCTTGAGGCCAGCCACTCACATAATTTCAGTGGTGAGTCTCAAGGACATGATGGGCGCAGGCAATGATGTACAGGCAGCAGATGGCATATACAGCTGCAGTACACCTAACAGCTGTACAGCACAGCTCTTTTCCGGCTCATTGCCAGTTTTGCACTTATGCTCTTTGATGTGCATAAAGTGCATAACTAAGGGATTTGCCAGTCATAATGTCCTCTGCTGACGGCACCTTTGCCCTTACATGACTAATGCTGATCTTTCCCACAGGACAAGGCCGGTCACGACATTGCTGAAGGTCAATCTCAGCCATCAAGCTGATTATCAGCAGTTCCGTATGCAATGGGCCGTGGGCAGGGCCGTTGGCAGAGCCATGTTCATAACCATGTGATGCCGGGGAATAAGGATGTCAGTGGTTACTGCCAAAGGGAGGGGGCACAGTTCTCAATTTGCCAGCACTTTAGTAAGCTCTTCGGCTGAGCTCATTGACAAGGATCAGCTATCTGAAAGGTACGGTGCCCGGTTGAGGATCACAAATTGTGAGCAGCTGCTGCCCTGACAGGCAAAGTACAGGGCGGATAAGGAACTGCGCTGTTTGGGTACGCTGTCCCTGGAAACATAAGGCAGGTTATATCGGGCAGGATAAGTGTGATAGGAGGCAGATTTGGCTCTTTGACACAAATGATGGCGAGACAGGACGGGCAGCCGGTCAGCAAGGCAGCCGGGCTGGCAGGCATGAGCGATTGAAACGCCAAATGGAGATTACAGGCTCGAGAAGGGCTTAGCTCTGCTTATTGGTGAGTCGTGAGCTGAGACCACTTTCATACCTTGATGACGTAGACAGTGAAATAAGCTGGCACAGCTGGTGGAACGGCATTAGAGGCAGGATACAGGGAAAGCAGCCCTTGAAAGGACAATCTGATGTTCACAGTTTTTGCGTGAACTGGTGACTCATAAATCGAAAAAGCCGTACAGTCTGGTGACGGTACGGCTTTGAGCCAGATAATTGAGGAAAAAGGGGGACTGCTCATCAAACCGGGATACCTGCACAGATACCCCTGGTATCACACGGCCTTTTGAGCAGCCGCGCCCTGAAAATGCATCCGTTTATGCGGCCCATGTCAGGTTTTGCATTCCTGTATTTAAAGCTCCCCTGCGCTGGACAGAGCGGCAGGGGATCCATGGGCAGCATGCTGATAACAGATGCTTGAGGTGCCTGTTACTATGGGGCTGGATAGAAGCCAGTTGGCTCGGTAGACAGATTGATGAGGATGTTCTTGCACTGGGTGTAGTGGTTGAGAACCATCTTGTCAGTCTCACGACCGATACCTGACTCCTTGTAACCACCGAATGGGGAACCTTCTGGAATCTGATTGTAGGTGTTAACCCACATACGGCCGGTCTGTACAGAGCGGGCTACGCGGATAGCACGGTTGATGTCAGTGGAGAATACAGCGCCACCCAGACCATAGATGGAGTCGTTAGCCATGGCAATAACTTCTTCCTCGGTCTCGAAAGGAATTACTACAGCAACTGGGCCGAAGATTTCTTCCTGAGCTACGCGGCACTTGTTGCAGCCCTTGAGGAGGGTAGGACGTAAGAAGCAACCGTTAGCCAGCTCGCCTTCGGTGATACGCTCACCACCGGTCAGAACTTCAACCTTGTCCTCTTCCTTACCGATGCGGACATACTCAAGAATGTCCTTGAGCTGCTTCTCATCGATCTGGGCGCCCATCATGGTGCACTCCTTCCATGGGAGGCCTACCTTTACAGACTCAAAGCGCTTGATGAGTTCTGGTACAAACTTGTCCCAGATGCTCTTCTGTACGAAGATACGGGAACCGGCACAGCATACCTGGCCCTGGTTGAACAGAATACCGAGGGTAGCGCCGTCGAGGGCCTGCTCCATACGGCAGTCGTCAAAGATGATGTTGGCACTCTTGCCGCCCAGCTCGAGGGTGGCTGGAATCAGGCGCTCAGCAGCTGCGATGGCAACGTCACGGCCGATTTCGGTAGATCCGGTGAAGGCCAGCTTGGCAAAGCCCTTGTGACGTAACATGAAGTCACCAGACTTGGAGCCACGGCCGGTTACTACGTTGAATACACCAGCTGGGATTACATCCTGTACGAGCTCAGCGAGGCGCAGTACAGACAGGGAAGTGGTGGAGGATGGCTTGAATACGGTACAGTCACCGGCAGCGAGAACTGGAGCGAGCTTCCAGGCGGCCATCAGGAATGGGAAGTTCCAAGGAACGATCTGGCCTACAACACCGATTGGCTCACGGAGGGTTACAGAAAGGAATGCGTTGTCGAGGATATTGGACTCGCCTGACTCAGCAAGGATAACGCCTGCAAAGTATCTGAAGTGTCTGGCAGCGTAAGGGATATCAATGGCCAGGGTCTCACGGATTGGCTTACCGTTATCGAGAGTTTCGATTAAGGCAAGCTCCTTGGCGTTGGCATCGATGATGTCAGCAACCTTGTTTAATACATCAGCACGCTCACGGGCAGAGCTCTTGGACCAGGTCTCAAAAGCCTTGGTGGCGGCAGCTACTGCTGCATCGACGTCTTCCTTGGATGCATCGGCAAACTTGGCCAGTAAAGAACCATCAGCTGGGCAGCGGCTCTCTAAAGTGGCACCGTCAGAGGCTGGAACCCACTGACCACCGATGAAAAGCTTGTAACACTCCTGGAACTTGACATCTTCCTTGTTCATTATCATGCACCTCATATTTGCATTGAACTAACTAAACTGTGTGCTCAGTGTATTGAAAATATGCTGCGTCAGATTATTAGTTGATACGGTTTTGCATCAGACTTGAGCGTATTGAGATATGGATCCCACGCTCGTCAAAAAGATAAAAATCTATGAAGCAGCGCACAGTTTTTTTGCTATTACCAGAGAAATCACGTCCGTGGCCCCGAAAAAGTGTCGATTTTTGTCTGAAAATCACCTTTTGAAAAACATTATCGACTTAAGATTTCCCTCCATGACGTCCACTCGATGATAAAAGGCAGTCTGTTAATTCCCATGTAAGCCTTGTATATATGCCATGCACAGTAATCTTGTATACAAGCAGCCACGTAAATGATGTCCAAAATACAAGCACCAAAAGTACCATTTCTTAACTCAAAACTGCCCGCATTTTTTCAGACCATATCTTGACAAACTGACAACTTACCAGGACTTTTTGTCCAACTATAACCCCACAAATAGTCCTGCAGTAGCCCGTACCATAAAAAGCCATACATCCAAACTGTTACCATTATGAAAAAACAGCACCCATGCCAGCCAAATTCATGCCTTAAGCACGATATTTAACCTGTTTATTAAATCCTTAATCCGGTGCATACTCCCGTACCACCCCAGCCAGAACTCCTGCCTCATACCGCCATTCCAGCTCCTCAAATGATACTTTTTGAAGCATTTTTGCCAGCAAACCGGTACTTTCAGTACCAGCATTATATGGTTGAAAAGCCAGCAAGAGCATTGCCTGGACAGGCGGGCAGTGTTGCATCAAGTCCCATCAGCTCACTGCCCCGCTATAACAGCTCCAAAAGTACCGCTCACCGCGACGTCACCATGTATACAAGTCGAAGCAATATCAAAGACTTGCAATAAAGCTGATAAAACAGCCTTCACAACACCTTAAATTTCAGCCATCACAGCTCCAGAGCTACGTCAGCAGACTCAAAACGACATCACAGCGCACCGCAAACAGAGAATTTATGCATTAATCCATGCAACAGTAACCTGGTAATAGGCATCATGCATACAGATCAAGGGCTGATACCCTCACCAGGACAACAACATAAATGCAGCTGCATTTTTCAGCCATCAACATCATGCATGCATGCAACAAGCTCACAAGCCTGCATCAAAGAGAAGTACAGTTCCCCAAGTAAAGCATTAGCCTGCCTGCCAGGAGCAGGATGATCGACAACGCACACCCATAGTAATGACCATGGCAATGACCATGTCCCTGCCCAGAGCTCTCTGCAAGCTATACCCCCAACATCACTCTCCGCAGGCCGCTCACATGAATCAGGTCCAGATCACCAGGCTGTAACAAACTAAAATACTTTGTAAAGTACTGTCTAAACCACTGCATCTTTTTCAGATCCTGCAATTACAAAGGGCAGCCCTGAGGCTGCCCTTTGTCATATTGGTGAAGCAAAGAAGTACATATTGCTGCGTGTGCTAAGAAGATTAGGATAAAGACCTAAGACCAGGCACTCTCAATATCCGGATATGAAAGGTCACCCGGTCAGTACATGGCGTCACGCAGAGAAACACAGCGCTCTATGCAAAGTCGTGCAAGAATCTTGAAGTCCTCTACTATCTGCTCATAGATATACTCGCGCAGCGGCAGTGCTCTGTCTTCATCTGACAGATTGCGCAGGAGGTCCATGCGGTCCATACGTCGATCAAGCTCCAGTGACGGCATCTGCTGATAATCTTCACGTGGCTGTTCCTCAAACTCGTCAAGCAGCCATGTAGTTGAAAGATTGACCGGCAGTGTTTCAGCCCAGTTGACAGGCAGTGACTCGAGGTTAACTGCTGCATTGCGATTCTGCAGATAGGAGATATAGAGGATCACATCAAGAGCATGGTAGCCAAAGGCCGTAGTTTTGGCACCAGCTGAACGGCCCTCATGAGCAAGGCCATAGTAGTCAAAGAAGAACGCAATTACCCTGTCTATATCTTCGAGCAGCTGACCGTGCAGACAGTCGTACGGAGATACTGTTGCCTCACTGCCAAAGCAGCTTGCATAGTCCTGATAGCGGTCATCAAGCTCCATATCAACCAGGTCCTCATCACCACAGCACTCCATATCGTCACAACCACAGGCATCAGCATAATGGGACGCTGAAGCCCCGTCAGCCCAAGCATCAGCACCGAGCGAGCTGATTCTACTGTGCTGAGAACCTGCCAGCACGAAATTGAGCAGTTCCAGGCCAAGGCGTCTCATATCAGCATCACTGTAAGGCATGGTCATGCCCTGCATAACTGAACGCAGGTCCTTGAGGGCAGCCTCACTGTTTGCACCTGATTTAACTGTCTTACTGTCACTCATAACAACAAACTCCTGTAGACAACCGCTGTAAAGTCTACAGCATCAGCCACAGGGCTCCCACAGCCATCTGCCAAAACCAGGACAGGGCTCACGCCCCTCACCAACAAAGTCCCCTGCCAGAGTGCAGCCCGCCATAAAAGCGCAGCCCCGGCCATGGCATCCATGGTCGGGGCCGCAATGGCCGGGAGTCTACCTGCACCCCATGCTCAAGCATCAGCTGAACAGGGTGCCCTCCTGCAGGCGATGCCATGCGTCCATCACCAGACGGAAAGTACGGTACTCACCAAAGCGCTCCATCTCCTTTTCTTTGAGCACACGAAAAGTCTCATGGATGCAGCCCTCACCAAATTTGGTCTCAGGATCCAGAATATACATCAGCTCCTCTTCATTGAGGCCATACAGACTGGCAATGATGGCATCAAGCTCAGCCATCAGCACTGCACGGCGCTCCTCATTGAAGATCCAAGGCTCTTTGCGCAGCAGCCTGCCGTCAAGCAGTGCATTCTGTTCATCGGTAAGCTCTCCGGCAAGGTCAGAAGCAAACTCATCCATATCGTGGTTGAAGTAAGTCAGCTCAGCAACGCGTCTGACGATCTGCCACTGGTGCTGCTCATCAATCTGATCAGGACGCAGAACAGGAAGCTGCTTCATAATGAACTTGCAAAGATGCGCACCGGTCAGTTTTTGCTTGGCAGCATAATCAAATACCATGGAATTTATCATTCCAAGCAGCTGTAAACTCCTCAGAATACCGAGATTGCAAAACACAAGGTTGAGAGTGCCTCCAATAGCGAAATCATACCTGAGCAGAGAGGCTATTGCAGTTCTTCTATCAGTAGACCTTGCAATGTCTCTTACTGCTAACGACCAACGTGACTGCTTACCTTCACTTTGTTCCAAAGCAACTAATTTAGGCACTTTTGTTAAAGGGACATTGTTTTTAACCCAGTACCAGGGCTCTATTGAAAGATCAGGATCCCTGAGGTCATCCAGATCATGTGCAAAGGTTGTTAATGGTCGTTCGTTGGCTCTATTATCGAAGCCTCCAAAATGGTGATTATACTGTCCGACCATCTTGCCCTCAAACAATGGGATATAGACCATATCACCAAGCACAAAGTTGCTGCCCTCCCTTATAGCGCCCACGCTAGTCAGCTGAGCAAATGTTCTGAACTTGTCAGAATCTCCTGACATATGAAACATGCTTGCAAACCTTACTTTCCAAGGAGATTTAACAGTTTCATCGCCCGCATTTTCATTACACATCACTACCGAGTTTGTATAGATTTTCTGAGTCAGCTGAGCGTCATAACTTGTCCTAAACACGGGGCATGTTCTTGTGTTTGGATTGAATCTGGCAAAATCACCTGTATTTAAAGTAAAGACGCGGTTTTCATCCAGAATCTGATCAAGTCTAGTCAGGAAAAAGCCAACACTTACATCTCTTTCAACTTGACTACCATGGCCAGCAGCAATAATACAGAACCTGAAACTACGATGGATATCAAAAATTCTGTCGGAATTTTCAAAATCGTACAGTGCATTAAGTCTGTTTTCTTCGCTAAGCTTCTGAAAAAACGCCTTATTGCTATCTGCAGTAGCAATTCCAGTAGGAAGTACCAGTCCCCAAACATCCATGCAGCAGTTCAAACAGTGCTCTGCAAACAGAGGAAATAAATCAATATCTCCAGAGCCTGTCAGCACACATCTTCCTGCAGCACGTATGAATCGCCCCATACTGTCTGCATTATGAATGGCTGCTTTGTAAAGCGATATTACAGGGTCATTCTGCTTATCAAGCTCATCAATAAGTTTTTTGCGAATGCTGGCATTGCCAGCACTAACAATGTCCTTACGGCCATGCTGAGCAAACCACTGCTTATCTTCAACCTTAATTTTATCCCATGGCGGATTGCCACACATGACGTCAAAACCGCCATCGTCCGCAAAAACCTCAGGAAACTCAATGGCCCAGTGGAAATACTTGTACTTTGATGCAGCCTCTGCTGCCGCATTGTTCAGAGGTGTCTCTACTACATTGCTGATACCAAGGGGATCGTGCTCACTATCATCATCGGTATTGAGCTGCTGCAGGGCTGAGTAGACTGTGCCTGTATAAGGGATGGACGGGACAACATGCAGTGTGCTGGCATCGGTGCCTGAATCGCGTATGGCTACAAGGTCTCGCGTATCAAAAAGATGGAAGTATGAGTAGGTGTAGATATTGGCAGCATTGCGCAGAATCTGCATTTCACGGCTAGCCATGACCTCCTCTACCGCACACTTGCGGCGCTGCTCATCAGCCTCGGTATTGCCCTTAATGTCAGTGATTTTGCGCATGGTAGCAGCAACTGAGGCCATGATCTGGGCAACATTGACGCTGGTATTCTGACTGTCCAGCAACATACCCTGACCAATGGCCTCACCATCAGAGATGGTGCCATTGTTAGTGACAAAATGCTCAAGAGCAGCCTTGTTACAGGCTGTTATTGCCTTTTTTACTTCCTTGTCTGTTTCCTTGTCAGTTTGTTTAACTGCAAAAGCCTCTTTAGGCACACCATTGAACAGCATGTCAAAGCTGTGACCAAGTCCTACGACAGAGTTGCCACATTTGATGTGATGGTCAAGGAAAGACAGCGGCATGCCGGCGCAGTACCCCTCAATCCAGAGAACCAGCTTACACAGCTCTACAGCCTCAGGATTGAGATCTACTGCGTAGATGCATTGTGCAATAACCTCATGCAGGGCGCGGCGGTAATCAGATGAAACAGGATTGTCCTCACCAGTTCTGATGGAGCAGACATACCAGGCAATGGTGCGGGCCATGGCCAGCACAAAGTGTCCGGAGCCGCAGGCAGGGTCACAGACTTTCATTGACAACATAGCATCAACCTGAGCTTTCGGGTTGCCTTCATGCTGGCTTATGCGCTCCTTGATAGCAGGCTCAAGAGTAATCTTGAGCAGAGCCTGCACCAGATCCGGCCTGGTATAGAAAGATGAGGTAGTCTTACGCTCCAGACCGGCATCATATTCAAAATACCAGCTTGAAATAGAGCTGCCCTGGGTAATGCGAGGGCGCATTTCCAGAATGCCCTCATAAACGGATCCAAACTCTTCGACATTAAGGGCAGCATAGTTGATACGTACCTTGGCGCCCTTAGGGTCGCTGAACTCATCCAGCCATGAGAATGCTTCAAGCAGCTGCTCATTGTTTATGGAGCAGTTCTTCAGATACCTGAGCGTGTTCTCATTAAAAAGCCTTCCGCCAAGAGGCTTTATTCCCATAGCCTCACCAAAGCTACCGCTTTCAAAGAGGCGGAATGTCTCCATAAGGCCTGTCCAGAGGTCATTAAACTCTCTGTTTTTCAGCCATGACAATTCTGACTTGCGACGCAGGCGTGAAGCTGCATAAAACTCGTAATATACGGCCTCAAATTGCTCAAGTTGTGCTTTCTGCTCATCGTTTTGAGCAAAATCAGGGTCGAAAATTAGCTTTCTGTCCTCAATGATAAACAGGAACAGAAGCCTGTAGATAAAGTGAATCAGCTCCTTATTGAATTCCTGTTCACTAAGCAGTCCACTGCTGAGGCTGTTGCGCAGGAGTTGATTACCCTCACCCTCTCCCTGCAGTGCTGCATTGGCAATACCCTCCATTGCCTTTTGTACAGCATCTGACAGGCCATCACGAATACGGTTACCGCTCTCAATGCTGGCATTGAACCACTGCTCAAAAATGCAGGCTTTATCCTGACTGACCTTAAAACGGCTGGCATGAAGCAGTCTGTACATGAGACAGAACTCAGTGTACTTGTCCTCCTCCACCATCTTTCTGATGTCAAACTCGATGTAACTGAGTTTAACCAGCTGACCGCTGCTACGAATCAGGCGCAAGGTAATGCCATTACTTACTACACCGTAAATATTGTCAGTTGAGTTGAGGTAAGCAAGCATGGTGGCATGCGGCGAACGCTGGCGATGCATGCCCTTATTGCGGGCATCAAGGCTGTTAACCGACTTTTTCTCGGCTGAACCATCCCCATCAGCAGCAGCGATATCGCCTACCACCAGGAAGGGCATGTCGTTGAGGTCTTTGGCCAGATAAGTAATATCGTAGCCAGCCTCATTAATAACAATCTTTACATCCTGACGGGTCAGGCTGTAGCCAAGGCTATGCAGAAGGCGTTCAGTAAGGTTGCGGGAACGTGTAGTTCCATACTGATCTTTGAGCAGTGGACGGGATGTAAAGAAGTTATAGTCTGCCCTCAGCGATGACCATGCATAGTCTATAGCATAGGATAAAGAGTCAGGCTCGCCATAATCACTGTCAGAGTTGCCAGTGTAGGTCTTATCACGCTCTACAGAGTTAAGAATTTCCTCTGTCAGCAAGTTTCCGTGCACATGAATGGATGTGTAGTTCATTACTCTTATCCTGCATGTAAAATGATTTATAAAGCAGATGCAATGGTTATTGTATTAAGGACTGGCTTCTGATTATCTGGGATCTGAAGCCGCACCATCCCATGGTTTCCTTTGTTTTACGGGAGGGTGCTGCAGGTATGGTGCCGCTGGCTGGCGGTCAGGCTGGCAGGTAGATGTAGGCGCCTATTACGTCCATTGGCAATACCGGGGATACGTACTGGTACTCCGGGCAGCGGGCGTAGATACGGTACATGCTGAATGCTTCAATCATGTGCTCAGCACGCTCCTGTGCTACATCATCCGTGTAGCTGCGCAGCACATGCTCGTCGTAAGTCCAGTCAATACCGTCAGCAAAGACCTGTTTCTGCTGAGCAATTTCCAATTTGCTGGCCGGGGTAGCGTTATCAAATATTTCCCTGGCCTGCTGAGCGGTAATGAACTTTCTGTCCTCAATCTTGCCCTGGTAACCCATGAAGATCATCTCTTCACCAACCAGCTCACGCTCAGGATTTTTCACATCACTGATTACGCTGCGTACGCGCATCATCAAAACAGTGGTCTTCTCCTGCACATATGCAGTCTTCATGACCATGCCACGACAGCCACGCAGTCTGGCTTTGTCCGAGCTTGGTCCTGCAGCACTGTCAGAGCTCTGCTCAGTGCCGTTTTCGAGCGCATGGAGGCGTGCGCGTGATGCATGGGTGTTCTTGATGGTCTCGTTGAGGACGGCACGGCTCAGATACTCAACCAGAGAATGGTTGCGTCCTACATACATGTAGTTCTTTGGTGTAGGAGAGGCAAATGAGATGCGAATACGGTTTGCATCCTGCTTTGACCTGGATTTGGCTACACCGGTCTGGTTTTCACTTGAGAAAAACTTACGTAACTGGGTGTCAGAGTAGTTGAACAGATGGTTTCTGAAGAATGAGTAGCAAAGCTCACTGTCCTTATCAACCTGAAGAAGCAGCATGTTTTTTAACACACCAACTACAAAATTGCAGGTATCCTCAACTGTTCCCATTACCTGGGCGGCGGCGTTAAGGGAGTTCTTAAGATTTGCCGGATCCATCTGCCTGGTGTTGTGAGCAAAATAAGTATGTGACTTGCGCTCGAAGTCCTCCATACTCTTGAGCTCGACCAGAAACTCCTTATCAAGCATCTCACTTTCAGCAACCTCAGGCATGGACTCAAAAAGGGAGAGCTGACGTGAACCGTCGTCCACATGTCTCTGTCCATACTCCATAACGCGCTGCATGATGGACTCCATCAGGGACTCATCATTGTCGGATATAGGCAGATAGACGCCCAGACGCTTGCGAATCTCTTCCTGCTTGCGGTAAAGCACACGCAGCACTATGTCATCGACTGGGTTCTGGCTGGAGTGCAGAGTGGCAATCATTACTTTTGCAGAGAGCTGGCCGAAACGGTCAATACGGCCGTTACGCTGCTCTACACGGTTTGGATTCCATGGCAGATCGTAGTGGATTACAGCGTCAAAACCTGTCTGCAGGTTAACGCCCTCAGAAAGACAGTCAGTACATACAAGCACATGCTGTTCTGTTTTGGAAAGCTCCTCAATCTTGATTTTGCGCTCTTCATCAGCAAGTCTTGAGGTAATGGTCGCAATGCTGATGTTTTTGAGCTTCTTGTCAGAACTCAGAGCCTTTCTGATGTAATCACCTACATACTCTGCAGTCTGAATATACTGACAGAAGATGATTGGATTCATGCCCTCAGACAGAGCAAACTTAACAATATCAAGGGCACGTCTGACCTTATTGTCGTCATCATTTTCCTTAATGCTCTCAAGAACATTAATAAAGCTGGAAAAACGCTCACGCTCAGCCTTTTTGGCAGCCTCAAGAGTCTCTGGCACGACGTCATCGCCGGTTAGCAGGTCTTTGAGACTGTCGTTGAAAGCAAAGATGTTAGGAACCTCGTCTGTGCTTTCGCTTACTTCGGCTCTTTCAGCTTTCTTATCAAGCTTGTTCTGAAGCATTCTGATGCCGGCTTCAGGTGATGACATCACACCACGCATCAAAGAAAGCAGGTCCCAGTAAGTGGTACGCTGAGTTCTTCTGTCCTCATTAGCCACATTGCGCATGCCCTCCTGAACATAGTCGATAATGCTTTGCAGCATCTGAGAGTAGCTCTGGGAGTGTACATAGTTTTCCGCATCAACCAGATGATCATCCTTCTTACGACGGCCACGGCCTGATGCTGCAGCTGCAGCCGCCTCAGTAACAGCACCAATAGCCATACGCTCAGGGAAAACATTCTCTCCATCACCGAGGTATGGACGAATGTCGGCACGACGACGCTGTACAAAATGCTTTGAAAGAGATTCACGCTGCTTTGGAGTAGAAAGATCAAAGCTGGCAAACTCAGGATTGAGCATGCCAATCAGGCTCTGGAACTCCTCGGTATGACCGCTGTGTGGGGTAGCAGTAAGCATGACCATATGCTGGCCTTCGCGTGAAGCAATATCCTTGATTAAGGAATGACGCAGCTGCTGCCCCTTGGTCTTGCTGTGAGGTAAAGCGCAGGTATGGGCCTCGTCAACAATAACAAATTCAGGACAGTGATCGACGAACAGAGTACGACGATTATCCTGCTTGATGTAGTCAATGGAGACGATGATGTAAGGAAGATCACGGAAGATGTTCTGATCCTGACGCAGGCTCTTTTCCAGACGGGTTACGGTAGATGAACGGATGATGTGAGCATCAAGGCCAAACTTGTCCTTGATTTCATTCTGCCACTGCTCGCACAGGTGAGGCAGACAGATAACAGCAAAACGTTTGATTTCCTTACGGGCCAGCATTTCACGGGCAATAAGAAGAGATTCAAGGGTTTTACCAATACCTACGTCGTCTGCAATCATCAGACGAACATTCTCCTGCTTAAGAGCCAGAAGTAAAGGCACCATCTGGTAAGGACGTGGCTGGAAGGACAGTCGTCCCAGGGACATGAAAGGTCCTGAGATGTCACGGAATGACAGGCGGCAGGCATCGAGAAACAGATGTCTGGTATGAGGATCTGAGTACAGATCACTGAGCTCAGGAGGATTAAACTGCCATGACTTGAGACCGAGATTGACCAGAGCCGTGTCAATAACCTTGTCTTCGGTATTGCATCCCTTGTCAGCATATAAAGGCAGGTAAACACCTGTAATCTCATCGTCAGTACCACCAAGAGGCTTGAGCTTCATAATGGTACGCTTCTCAGACTGAAGCACTACCCACGGACGGTTACGGAATTCAACCAGGGTTCCTGTCTTAAACTGAAGTTTATGGGTATCACCAGACATGGCGTTTCCTCAGAAAACAATTATTGATAACCAGAGTGCTGTTGAGAATATGCACTCCTGTTAATTTTGTAATGCAAATTCAGTACTGCAACTGAGGACATGGAGATATGCATTTATGCATGTATCCGTGCATGCACTCTCGAGTGCGTTCGTGCACACGTGCGATAGTGCATGCATGGTCATGCTGCTCAGTGCAGCCGGTTTCAGGCAGAAGGTTGCTGCTACTCGTGAACCTTGTAAAACAGGTAAGTGTTGCGGCTACTCGCGGACCTTGTAAAACAGGGAGATGTTTCTGCTGATGAAGCTTGCAAGGTCATCTCTGTAGTTCCAGGTCAATACCTTGAACCTGCCGGTGTTTACAAGCTCGGCGCGTCTTTCAATGTCACTCTTCCTGACCTCAGGTCTGTCGTGCGGGGTGCCGTCACAGAAGATCAGATATCTGGCCTCACCTTTATCGTCGTTGTAATAGAAATCAGGCTGAATCATGAACTCTGACATCCTCAACTGAGCACCATCAGGAAGTCTTATGCCGTTGCTGTGCAGATACTCAAGGAAAGCAGTCTCGGTTGAGCTGTCAGGGTCCTTGAGCTGCATCAGTTCATTGAACTTTTGCTCATAATCCTCTGATGACATAAGCTGCTGACCGTAAAAGTGCAGCTGCCATGAGTCGCCACACAGCTTCCTAAGGGAGAGGTACACAGATCTTATGTCTATCAGGGTGTGGAACGGCTGGTTGTAGTAGCTCAGAAGGTTACTGTAATCAGCAGGCTTGAGCTCCCTGAGTTCCTGACCGTCAGGGTCATACTCCTTGTCTCCATAGCAGATTTCATATCCTTTCTGGAACACTGAGCGCAGCTTGTCCTGGCTGCAAATCAGACTCTTAAGAATACCAAGTGAGCTTTCAGCACTCTCGTAGATGAAAAAGTTTGGAGCTCGATCATTGCCAACAAGCTCTACAGCAAGCTCCGAGCTTTCAATCATGAGCGTATCTTCAATTGCCTTCTTGACAGCAAAGGCCAGAGTAAGAACAGCCCCCCGGGCACTGGCAGCCTTATCAGCATCAATGACAGTGCCATCAAGTGAGTCAAAGCTCTTCATCTCAAGTTTTGAGACATCAGGTATGAAGTAGATACCATTTGCCTGAATCTCATTGTAGAGATTAATGGTTCTGATTTTGTCTATGTCGCTTTCAGATCTGGTGGCCTTTGACTTTTTGTCGCTGGCTTTCTGGAGCTCTTCAACAGTTCTTTCAGACTTGAAATAGCCATTAGTACAGTCGATGTAAAAGCCACCATTACTGGATTTTGAGGCGCTGTTGAGCATAAAGACGACCTTACATGCAGGCATATACGTCATCTTCATCAAGGTGTCATCACCAGTCCTGATTTCATTGCGAATCATGGAGTCACTGCTGTCAGGCCTGATGTAAGTGTCCACGGTATAACGGGCTGACTCACGCTCCTCCTCACGGCAGCTGATGCCACTTTTTTCGCTGGCGGTAACATCGCCAATCTTGCAGCAGAAAGAACCAAGCTCCTTTTGGATAATGGTCTCACCAGTTACGATATCGAGCATGTCAGCCTGCTGCTGGCTGTCATCTTTCTCAATGCTGCAGATAACACCAGTGTGCTCATTGACCTTGATGCACTCACGCTTGAGCTCTCCAGAGATATTCAGACGATTGACACTGAACTTGGACCCACTGCAGTAAATGGTATTAAATGGACTGAACTCCAGCAGAGCTATCTTTCCAGAGCGGCTTAAATACCTGAATCCACTGCCTGACATCTGACTCTTGCTGGCAGGAGTGTAATTAAGCGTAGCCCGTACCGGCAAGCGCTCGAAATTGTAACCTGGTAAAAATCCCTCAGCAGCAAGATAGCGGAAAGGATAGAACTCATTGTTCTGCGGATCCCTGTCATCGCCTCTGTAGATCCTGGAAATCTGCATGAAAATGCGATCGAGACTTATCTCAGGGGAGCGAACAGTCTGGCTGCTGAGCATTTGCTTATTGAGCAGAGCATCAAGATCTCTGATAACACGACGCACACGATCAAATGCATTGTCGAAATCTCCAGGGTAATTTCTGATTTGCTGCTCAATCCACTGGTCATCAAACCACTGGCAGTCAACCGACCCCAGCTTATTTTGAATACCCTCATAAGATATTAAGGTATTGAACACAGTCCTGACCTGCTCTATCTGCTGCTCATCAAGCTCCAGACTCTCTTTGACTTCATCTGTCAGCCCAATGTTCGGATCTGTTTTGATGTCGTTGATGATGCGGCTCATTGACTGGCTCAAGGCAGGAACAGGCTTGATAGACATAATGACAGAGTGCAGGTGGGCCCTCATCAGATCTTCGTTAATAAGCTCCATACGAGGCTCTTTAACAGCACCATTGACCATCCTCTCAGGATACTTCAGATAGTAGCTGTCATGAGGGTTTCTGGTTCTGCAGAAAGTGTATACCAGAGCAGCCTGACCACTTCTGCCTGCACGTCCGGCACGCTGGGTGTAGTTAGCCGGGGTTGGAGGCACATTACGCATACCAACAACAGACAGCTCGCTGATATCAATACCCAGCTCCATGGTAGGTGAGCAGTACAGAACAGGGAACTTGCCATCGCGGAAGTCGCTCTCTGTCTGCTGACGAACTTCCTTGTCTACCTGACCAGTATGTTCGCGTGCCTGGAGCATTTCGCTGCCATCCTTACTCTTCTTTCCTGAAGAGTAAATTTTGGCTACCTCCTCATACAGGGCCCTGTAGAACTCATTCTCTTTGGACTTGATCTCAGGACTGTCATAGATCATGCACTCAGGATCATTCCAGCCACTGCCTCTGATCTCATCGAAACTTGTTACCTTACAGCCATTCTCATCAGGCAACCTGAAGTAGATAACCCTGTTATCAAGCTGGTAACAGTTGCTTTCCCTTTTAATCAGGAAAGCGCTCATAGAGTCAAGAAGCTCAGTCATAAAGGATGAGTAGTTTTCATCCTTATCAATTTCAATCTGTGAAAGCCTGTTAAAAGCAACAGTATTGCGCAGCTTCCTTGCAAAGTTACTGCGTGGGCCAATACTTACCAGCTCACTGTAGAGGTTTCTTGTCCTGTTTCTGTTACGGCCTGAATCCCTGGTGTTGACACAGACTGCAGCTGCAAGGGTGATTGATGCCCCCAGATCAAGTCGCCAGGGATATTTAAAGTCATTTAAGATGGCAGTCTTGAGCTCAGAAGCGCTCTGCAGGTCTGCTACCACATCGTGCACGGCGCGCTTAAGTCTGAAGTAATCAAGCACCATGGTGATTACTTCTTTGATTAAGTCGGTGCGGCCCTCAAACACGGACCAGAAGCCCTGCTTATACACAGGGTCGGTATCGATGGTGTCAAGACCGGTGTAGCCCACAGCAACCAGGTTACATGCCTCAAGATTTGGCATGTTCACAGACCAGTTGTGAGAGATATCTCCCATCAGGAGCCACAGCAGATACCTGTTAAGAGTCTCATGTGACTCATTGGCGCGGCTGTAGCCTAACTTCTCGTCCTTTATGTAGTCCTCAAAATCAAGAGACAGGGCCTCGATAATCTTGCCAGGAGTAGCGCGCAATTCCAGCCTGTCAGTTGCAGCGGCATCAGCAGCCGCGCCAGCGGATGCGGATGCAGCATCTGCGGATGCGCCAGCGGAGTCGCTGGCGGCTGCTGCCAGCTGCTGCTCTGTAAAATCATTTACAGCCTTGAGAAGACCAGCTCTTAACAGGGCACTGCAGATAAAATCGTTGAAGTGACCGGCCTGCAGAGCAGCGTCCTGACGGGCATCAACGAAGGTCATTACCTTGCATTCTTTAACTCCGACATCGAACTTCTCCCTCATGGTTACAATGTCAAGATAATTGAGAACCGTTGTGGCAGTAGAACGTCCCTCGCTGCCTATCTTGGAAAGGCGCGAGTAGTCAGAAGGCTTGTAGGTAAAGCGCAGATTGGCTGTAGGGTCAAAGGCCAGCGGTGCTGTGATGAAAACACCCTCGATCATGTCGTCATAATCAGCGGCATGAACAGGATCATCAAAGCCAATACCGTCAGCGCGGAACCAGAATCTCTTTGGCTCTCTTCTCAGAGCGGCCTTGCTCTTCTTTTTGGCTTTGGATTTGGATGGCTTATCCTCAAAAATGTCGTAGGAGTCATCAGGATCTTCATCTTCCTTACAGCAGCTTAGCAGATCATCTACAGTCTGATTGCCATGAGGAACAATGATGTATCCCATGGTAAGGCTTTCACCGCCCTGATTTTCGGCCTCCTTCTGCTCCTCAACAGTTGGCAGAGGGAGATCGATATCTCTTGGATTAATACGGTAGCCTGAAATAGCAGTGTCAGCAGCCAGCTGTACACTGTAAAACTCCTGACCTGAATAGCGGCTGAACAGCAGCGGATAGTAGAAAATTCTGCTGCTGTTATATGAAGAGTTTTCAATCTGGCAGACAAATTTTCTGTAGCCGTCATCATCAACCGCACCTTCATCTGCCCTGTCATTGCGGTTGAAATACATCACATCATAAAGTGTTATGGAGCGACAATCAGGCTTGCCAAGGGTCGCATACACAGTACCAGTCTGTCTGATGAACTGATGAATCCTGAATGGCATGACAGACTTTCGGTTTTGTAAAGTGTAATTGCTGCGATTGATGATATTGGCCCACTGCAGCATTTCCTCAATTCTGCCCTTGCTCAGCTCGAAATGCTTTTTATCATCATTCTCACTTACAGAGCCCCAGGCAGCATGAGCCATCTTCTGCGCCATGGCCTCAATGGACAGAGGAGTGCCGCGCTGATAAATGCCCTTATCATTTTTCTGCAAAGCAATATTCTGCTCTACCCAGCGACTGATCTCCCAGCAGGTAAATCTCTCCAGCTCGTCTTTAATGACATCATCACCAAAACTTACAGCTTCGCTGAGACTGGAGCATGATGAAGGGCAGCCTCTTTCCAGAGCAGCTTTTAACTGCTCATCAGATACAGGATCAGGGGCCATACCCTGGGTAAGGGTTTCCTCAACGATATTATCCCTGGTGTAGGTGCTGCCGAAAATATCAGAGGCCACCTTTGCAACTGTGTCTACGCGCTCATTGCTGCTGATCTTCTCACCAGATACCATGGTTGCAGAGGTGCCAAGGCATCTAATCTCACCTACATTGTTTTTGTGATAGTCATACTGCTCTGCCTGAGCCTTGATGCGGCGGATCAGATAGGCCACGTCCGCACCCTGCATGCCACGGTAGGTGTGCAGCTCATCAAATACAATAAACTTCAATGACTGCAGAAAGCTGTCACGCAGGCCTTTCTCACCATTACGGGTCATGAGCAGCTCGAGCATCATGTAGTTGGTCAGAATAATATTAGGTGGATTTTTCTGAACCGCACCTCTCTGAACCTCAGTCTCCTGACCAGTGTAGCAGGCAAAGGTAACAGGGCACTCGCCCAGACCAGAATCCTCCCAGATCTTCTGATAGTTCTCCAGCTCCTGCTTCTGGGAGTTGATGAGAGCATTCATCGGATAAATTACCAGAGCGACAGTCCTGTTTTTGACCTGCTGCTCGTTCTTGAGGATGTAGTTGAAGATTGAGGCCATGAAGGTACGTGACTTGCCTGAGCCGGTACCTGAGGTGACGATAAAGTCCTTATCTGCGGCAGCAAGACGCAAGGCATCTTCCTGATGCTTGTGGAAGCGGTTCTGGAAAAAGCTGCTCAGACGCGGGTCAAGGTCTACTTTGTTTGGTCCGTCACTGTCTCCGGCAATCATCTCTTCTACAGACTTGCCCGGTGCAAACGTAGGGTTGAACTGAATGAGCCTGTCTGGCCAGAGAGTTTTGTTGTCAAAAGCAGACTCAACCATTGTTTTAATACGCTCATCGCTTACCTTGACTGAGCTTTTGATGTACTCAAGGTATCGCTCATCGCGCTTATTGGCAAAATCAATGATATTCACTTGGTTCAACTCCTTGTTGGCCACATACAGGGATAAGGATTAAGCTGCACAGTCCATTCCCTTTGTCTGACAGGTGACACGACAGCCATGCCAGAGACTGACACATTCACATCAGTAATTAGTCCGGTCAGGACACATCAGACCAGTGTACAACAATACACTGCCCGTCATAAATGACTGGCACCACAAAAAGACCATATCAGACCACAATAAGTGCCCCGCCCCATCCACGATTATCAAATAACAGCTACTTTGACAGAAAAAACTGCCTGCAACTCAATTAAACCAGCCAGCCAAAGGCAGCCTGCAGACCGCCCCGTACACAGCCATCAGATCTACCTGCACAGAAATCTCCAACCCTCCAAGCCACACAGGCTCCAGCCCCCAAATCACGCCAGTCAATCACTGATATCACTCAGACAATTCTGAGAGCCTAAGGAGCGCTCAGAGCATGATCTGCGTTCTGGTTATGAGCAAAGCACAGGACCTGGGAATAGAACATGGAATGAGTAAGGCCACTGCTACGGCCGCAACTATGGCCACTGCCATAGTCACTGCCCATGTGTATGAAGCATGTTCATCAACCAGGGATATGACCTGGGCTACAGCAGGTTGTAAAGTTTTTGAAGGTATGAGCTGAATGGGTAATGATTTTCAATACCTGGCAATTAAAACGCTTTATATATTTTATTAGATTAATATCTTAAAGAGATTTCACATTCAATTGCCAAAAGGGCGCGTCCTGATAAGACGTGCCCTTTCTTATTTATGTATACCTCATGATGCGGGTAATGACGCATGCTCCGTGGTAAGCGCAGCCCTGCGGCCAGAGCCGTCAGGCGGTCAGTGCAACCTTTCGGCTGTGGTCGGCAGTCGGTCAGTGCAGCCTTGCGGCCAGAGCCGTCAGGCGGTCAGTGCGGCTATGCTGCCTGTTCGGTTATCGCACCATGCGGCCTGAGCCGTAAAGATGTCAGAGCCGTATGCCTCCAGGCCTTTATTTTGGGGGCCAGTGGCCCGGCTGCTCCATGGCGATGCCGGAGAGCAATGGCCCTGAGGCAGCTGCTGGAGCAGCGTTCAGGAGGCGGCTGTGGCAGCTGCGCATGGGGTAACGGGCGATCAGAATGAGCGCAGCACTGTGCCTAACACGTGACCGACGATAACGGCATCCTCAGGCATAGGAATGCAATTTTCCTTAATGTCAGGATTGTCAGTGCACAGGCTTACTACTCCTCTGATGCACTTGAGACGTCGAATGGCCACTTCTGAGTCATTGAGTCTGACGCAGACTACACGGCTTATGTAGTCCGTGACGTCGCCGCTGGAGAGCTCAAGAAGCACCAGTGATCCCAATGGAATACCCTCTCCGGTATCGTAGTTGAACATGCTGTCATCACAGGCAAGCATGCTGCCCATGCTGGCATTGCTGTCAGTCATTTTCAGGAAATCGGCAATGCTGCCTGTCTTTGCATCTGCAGGACGGGCATTGTGCTCGTTATTACCTGAAAAGACAGACATGGGCTGATTCATGATGGAGTTTATGGAGGAGTCAGGCTGCAGGCCAGCTGTGCCGCCCTGTCCCAATACTGAGGCTGCCTCTGCGTGAGCTGAGCCAGGATGTGCAGCACCTGCATTGGTTGCGCCAGCGTAAGCTGCGCCCCCATGGCCGCTGCCATACTGAGAACCACCGCAGCCACAGCCCCTATCTCTGTCGTTATGTGCGTGCAGAACGGTAATGGAGATATCTGCCTCACTGAAGCAGTACATACCGGAGAGCACCCTGGCATCATCAACGGTGATAAAGCCATTGTTGGACGTATCCAGCCAGCGCTTGATGGTACCTGGCTGATAGTGCAGCAGCAAGTCTATGTCCTTGTAAGCAAGACCATTGGCATTGAGGTGATAGGCAAGATTGTTCTTGAGATCAGCCATGTTAAGGGCAGGCACTCTCAAGTTCACAACAGTGCCATCCTTTAACCTAACAGGCTCGCCGCTGACTACTCTGCGTGGCTTAACAATGAGATCACGGTGCTCCATACAGTTCATGGCCTTCAGAGCACGCATGATGTTATTGCCACGATAGCGGGTACAGCCATTACGCCACTTGCCCACACTGGACTCTGACAGACCGGTGCGCTCAGCCAGTTCCTTAAGCGACATGCATGACAGGCCAAGGAAGTATCTGAAGTTGCTGGCATAGTCATCATCGCTTACAGGATTTTCTACGCAGTGAACCAGGGTACCGTCAATGTAAATCGACTTGAAACGGCGACCGTCACGATTGACCGGCTGGGCTGGGTCAATCAGGTGTTCAGGGCAGCCAAAGAGACTGGCAAAGGCCCTGAGCATGCGATAAGGAAGAATAAGCGCCCTTTCTCTGCCAGCCACGCTTGCTTCAAAGCACCAGTAATTTGCCTGGCTCATGCCCAGGGCTACCGATGCCTCGCGCTGAGAATATCCGGCACGCTTACGGTAATAGGCCATGTTGGCCTTGGTCTGGTCTATGGTTACTGGATCCGGATATGGAGGGACTCCCGGATCAATATCACCCTCTCTAAGCTTCATACATAACCTCACAAATCAGGCTCTGTCTGTTGTATGAGACAGATACAGGGGGCATATAGCAAGGACACAACAGCACAAATGCTTTTTTAATACTGCAGGCAGTACAGAAACTGTCACCTTTACTCTCTTGCTCGATCCAGGCAGCCGGGCTTTACATCTTTGCAGCCAGCTACTGCCCTCTCAAGCTGTTTGTTCAAACAATCCGACACCAGTCAGGCTCACAGAAACCTGAAGCTGTTATTACCCATGATGTATGACTGAGTAAAACGTTGTCTGGTGACCACTTTGATACTTTTTAAGTTCAATTTGTTGTATCAATGTGGTCATTATATCTATATCTAGATAAATTGCAACATATTCAATACTTAAATCTTTAAAATTCTTTCTATACAGCTACTATTTATCTGCAAACCGCCTGAGAATGCCACTTTCACAAACAACAAACCCTTTGCACATTAATTTTCATCTATCTTTATTCCAACAAAACCGCCCCTTCTGACTGCCCAATACTCCACCAGATCTCTCCGACCTGTACCTTTTCCCACAAAAAGCCCATTAACAGGCCATTTATTGCGGATATAGCAGCCCGGTCACCCTATCATAGCCTGCAGCATCCAATGCCATTACAGGCTGCCCGAACCCCATGCTTTCATGGCAAAAGACAAGGCACCCTATGAAGCGCCTTATCAAAAGAACAGCATATTTATCGCATTTAAGACTTACTACATATTAATTTACATGGATGTGTTATCTTAATAACAGGCAAAAGCCGTTCATAACTTCAGGGAGCAAATTACAGGGGGCTGTACAGCCCTCAAAGAGAATGCGACCTGACCATCCCATGAAAGTCCAGCACGTTACCAAACCATACATCCATAGTCGTTCCAGCTGCATATCAGTACTGCAAGGCGCAGCTCAGTCATGGGCTGTTGCCTTGCAAGGACCTGGCATTCGCCTGTTCTGCAGTACCGCCCGCGCATCAACAAACACTCATTTGTCCCCACTACCATGGTCGCACCGTCCTCTGCACGCACTTGAGATAAGCCTCGTCCCTTTAGATATTTGCGCTCAAAGAAAAAGGCATGTCCGAAGACATGCCTTTTTCTTTGTAAGTTCATGGTCAGGTGTTACAGGCCAAATCAGCAATACGACCGCATCAGCATCTGCCATAGAAGCCACCATGAGGATCGTCCCTGAGAGTCAGTCCTGATGCCACGGTGCGCAACGTACCACTATCGGCCCGACATTTCATGCTTCATGAGCTGAGTATCAGCCCTGATAGTCGGCCCTGATGAGTCAGCAATGATTTCCCGGCAAGCCGTCAGATGTTGCTGATAAAGCCATGTCTGACTGTTCAGCTTGTGCTGTGGGGCAGCAAATGCATGCTTATCTGTTCATTTCCTGCATAGCAGAGCAGATAGAAGGACGGATAAATGAGGCCGTCATCTGCGCCCCGCCGCTCAAATCACAACAGAGACAAATAGCCATAGGAAATGGCAAGAGCCTGGGCCGGGTGCGGCTCGGTCGTCACTGCCAACTGTCAGCAGGACTATGGGACGGCGGCTGCCGACACTTCCGGATGTCAGTAGCGCTGTGGCCGCTGCTGTCACCACCTGGTGCAGGTTGCGCTTTGGCCGCTGCTGCTGTCACCACCTGGTGCAGGTTGCGCAGTGGCCGCTGCTGCTGTCACTGCCCGGTGCAGGTTGCGCTTTGGCCGCTGCTGCCGTCGCTGCCCGGTGCAGGTTGCGCTTTGGCCGCTGACAGATTGGCAGCCTGAAAGTTGAGCAAAATACATCGTGACCATAGCGTTAGTGTGCTGTCAGCTAGAGCTGGAAGGTCTGCTGGCAGGATGGATGAGGCTGAAGATACTTTTCCTTGTCGGCCTCGGTTATCGAACGCATGACACGACATGGATTACCTACAGCAACTACGTTATCAGGGATATCCCTGGTTACTACGGCGCCCGAGCCAATAACGACATTACTGCCAATGGTGATGCCCGGCAGCACTAACACTCCAGCACCTATCCAGACGTTGTTGCCAATGCGTATCGGCCAGGCGTACTCAAGACCCTTATTACGCCTCTCAGTATCAATTGGATGGCCGGCTGTGGTCAGAGTAACGTTGTTGGCAATGAAAACATTATTGCCTATGCTCACCCTGGCACAGTCCAGTACAGTCAGATTGTGATTGGCAAAGAAGTTGTCGCCTGTCTTAATGTTGTAGCCGTAGTCACAGTAGAAAGGAGCAACAACAGTGGTGTTCTCACCGTGACTGCCCAGCAGATCATTGAGCACCTCAAGCTGGCGAGTGCTGTCTGATGGACGAATCTGAGTGTTGTATTCCCAGCACAGATCCTTGGCACGGGCACGCTCAGATATCATCTTGGGCTCATTGGCATCATACAGATATCCTGTATCACGAAGCTTTCTCTGTTCATTTAACATGCTTGCTGACCTCAAATGTTTCTCATACCTGCTCAAGGGCAATCATGCAGACGGATCGCGCTCATAGTGGTTAAACATGCGCAAGGCTGCATTGTGCCCCATGAAGTCTCATCAGTTGAATTTACAACAACTTTGCTTACCTGAGAGATCTTTGTTCCAATGCCTGATCAGTATCCCAGAATCAGCCCCTGACCATCATAAGCTGAGTCATTTTGGCGCACATAAGCACTGGTCTTTGCCTGTCCTCCTGCCCAGCCTATGTCATAAGCCCGGCATGATCCTGTAAGCCCGCATGGTCCTGTAAACCCGCCTGGTCCTGTAAACCTGCTTTGTCCTGTTAGCCCGGCTTGGCCAGGTTTGCCCTCCGTACTCATGCATGTGCTCATGGCGATATGGTCAGGCAACGTGGCTGTCTCTGCCAGACTGATCTCGCATTAATGATTATCCTCAGCCTTTATCTGCCAGGCTTGCCACAAAGGCCCATGTTACCCTTACCATCAGGTCCATTTGATGTCCATTTAATCCCATTTCGGTAAGGCCACTAAGCCCAGCCCGGGTTCAGCTCATTGCCAATACACAGCAGACAGACATGGAACCATTGAACAATGGCATTGCTGCATCCCGTTACGGCCGGGACGGGCAGCACACAGTCAGGTTCCGAAGGCAGGCTTTGGTCCTGGGTGCTACGGGGCAGTCGGGCATCAAGGTGTCACCACGGATCGGTTTGTTTGTTTGTATTTCTGAATTTATACGCCCAGAAAGGCCCTTGAGCCTGTTATATACGTTAATCAGAGACATGGTTATGATAGAATCTGCCTCTGTCGACGTTCTTCCATAAAAAAGCAACATGGGTGACTAATGAACATACTGATGGCCTTGTCGCAGCGCGAAATCACTGGTGCTGAAGTCTATGCAGCAACCCTGTCTGACCAGCTTATTGATCGTGGTCATAACGTATTTATCGTATCTGACACCCTGACTGTAAAATGCAAAGCACCGTTCTTTCCCCTCGAGTTTAACAACCGCTTTTTATCTGCCCGCGTCGGCCATATCATAAAGCTGTGCAAGCTCATCAAAGAACACGATATTCAGGTAGTACATGCCCACTCACGTGCATCCTCATGGGTCTGCTCTGTTGCCTGCATGATCTGCCGTATCCCCCTCATTACCACCACTCATGGCCGACAGCCTGTCCATGCCAGCCGTCGCCTCATTAAGGCTTTCGGTGTCAAAAGCATATGCGTATGTGAAAACATCCGCACCCAGATCTGTAAGGAGCTGGGCTACGATGAAGCAAGCACCCTGCTGCTGCGCAATCCTGTAGACCCGTCAGTCTTTACTTTCTCTGCCAGTGACAGAGACTTATCCAGGCAGAATACCACTCCGTCCGGTTCCTCCGGCACTGACACTGCAGGCACTGTTGCAGACTCTGCTGCACCCGCAGGCACTGATGCAGACTCTGCTGCTCTCTCAGCTGCCGCTGCTGTCCAGAGCTCACCACGCCCAATCCGTGTTGCCCTGGTAGGACGTCTGTCAGGACCTAAGGGCCATGTGGCCTATGAGGTGCTGAGCAAGTTAAGCCCTCACGAGCATATCCATATCCAGATTATTGGCAGCAAGGATATTCCTGAGCGATTCGACAGCTTCCGCAACCTTGCCAATGTTGAGTTCCTGGGCTACCGCACTGATGTGCATCAGCTGATGCGTAAAGCTGATGTCATCGTTGGTGCAGGTCGTGTAGGTGTTGAGGCCGTACTTTCAGGCCGTCCTCTGATTGCTGTTGGCGAGGCCATTTACGAAGGCCTTGTCACCACCAGCTCACTGGCTGCTGCCCTGTCGTCAAACTTTGGCGATATCAACTGCGTCAATGAGACCCGCCTTGATTTCTCATCCCTTAAGGATGACGTTGAGGCTGCCGTGAACCTGTCCGTCCAGGAGCTGAGCTCACTTAGAGAAACTGTGCTTCATGAGTTCAACATGGAGCGCATTGTCTCTACCATCGAAGAGCTCTACAGCCGTACCTTTGTTGAGTACCGTCACTATGAGGTGCCTGTTCTCATGTATCACCGCGTCATTGAAAGCGAGGCTGAGGCCGGTGTACATGGTACATGGGTAACACGTGAGCGCTTTGAAAGTCACCTGAAGCTGTTAAAGAGCAAAGGCTATCAGACTGTTACCTTCAAGGAGCTGGCTGAAAACAATCTGATGTTAAAGCGCTTTGACAGGGGCAATAAGTTTATTGTGCTGACCTTTGATGACGGCTATGAAGACAATTACCGCGTCATGTTCCCTGTGCTTAAGAAGTATGGAGCCAAGGCTGTTATCTTCCTGCTCTCTGATTCAACCTGCAATGCCTGGGATGCCGATAACGCTGAGCGCCCTGAAAAGCGCCTCAGCCTGATGACTCCTGAGCAGATTAAGGAAATGGAGGCATATGGCGTTGAGTTTGGTGCTCACACCAGAACCCATCCTCGCTTAAGCCAGCTGCCTCTTGAGCAGGCCCGCGATGAAATTGCCGGCTGCAGGCAGAGCCTTGAGCAGACCTATGGTCATGCCTTTACCACCTTTGCCTATCCTTATGGCGACCTTAATGAGGATGTTAAGGAGGAGGTCAAAAAGGCCGGCTTTACCTACGCTCTGGCTACTGACTCAGGCAATATCAACATGGACTCCGATCCTTTCCAGATTAGACGTATTGCCATCTTCCCACGCAACAGCATGCTCACCTTCAGACGTAAGATTTCCGGCCGCTACAACTTCATCAAGATGAAGCGCGAAGAAAAGGCCTACGGACATCACAACTGACACAAAGGCCGGTCCGTGCAGTCCCCTGCCAGCCCTGTCAGCTACAGAGATGACGGCTCTCGGCCCGCAACAGCAACTCCACTGCCTCAGGCGCCATCATGGCGCCTGAGTCGTTTCCGTACCATAACTCCCATCAGGCCCCGCCATACCCTGTTAACAGACCGGCCCACCAGCCCCTGCCCTGCTGGTCAGCGCCAGCTCAGTCTGAGCTCAGCTGATGCTCAGTCCCCTGCCCCTTGCGCCTGGCTATGGTAATGGCCAGCATCACCGGTGGCTTTTACCCTCAGCTGCAGAGCCTGCTGCCGCACTCAGCCAGACATGTACCGCAACTGCCTTCGTATCCTGTACCCGGTTAATCATGGCCTGCATCAGCTGCAGCGCCTGACGCCATATCAGCAGACAGCCTTGTCTTATGGCGAAACTGTCATATGGTACCAAGAGCCCATTTTCCAGGTCCGAAAACTCAGCCCTGAATATTACCGGCATCAAGCTCCCATAAAATACGCTGCAATGCCTGCCCTTTGTGTTCATGACTGACAGTGGCGTTGAAGTGAGCGCACCAGTACAGGATGGCCTCGTGCTGCAGGCGCCCGCCCTGCTCAACACCGGCATTATGCTCTCCCCCCATGCATTGCCTGCCATTTGTGTTCATGACTGACAGGAGCATTGCAGTTAGTGGGTTACTGTCCCTGTACAGGATGGCGCCTTGCTGCAGGCGCCCGCACCACAACAGTACTTCTGCAGACATAAGGCAGGCTGCCTGAGTCCTCATAAGTGCCATAATCTTACAGAGGCATACGGTGCATCAGGTAAGCTCATTTTACTCATCCGGCCGCTGCTGTCAGTGCAGCTTTACCGGCTCTGAGCAGGGCTGACCTGTACCTGGATGGTGCTATTTTGGCCCGCCTTGTCAAGGTCAGCACCATTTGCCCACCCAAAAGCCTGGCAGCTCCGGGCATGTTCCTGCCTGGCTGACCTGCTGGCAGATGCTAAGGCTTACCAGGTACCCTTATGGGGCAGACGGGGCATGAGGGTGCAGTTGCGGGAATTTTTAGCCGCTTGCATGAAAAGACTTTACAACTATGGTCAGGTTGCGTAGCTTTATGGCTGTTACAGTGCGTCACCGCCTCATGCTGTGATTGCCAGCTTACAGACCTGCATGAGCCTCAGGCAGAAGGACCTGCCATGACGCCATGACTGTCTGAGCTTTTTCTTTTGATTATTTGAGGTCACTATGTCTAAAGAAGTCATCACTTCAGCCAACGCTCCTAAGGCTATCGGTCCATACTCCAGCGCCATCAGCCTCGGCAATATGCTCTTTGTTTCCGGCCAGATTCCGGTAAACCCACAGAGCGGCGACATGCCAGAGGACATCAAGGATCAGGCCAACCAGTCCCTGTCCAACTTAAAGGCTCTGGTTGAAGAGGCCGGCTTTACCCTCGCTGACGTGGTAAAGACCACTGTATTCCTGGCTGACATCGGCGACTTCACTGCCGTAAACGAAGTTTACTCTACCTACTTTGCCCAGCCATACCCTACCCGCTCCTGCGTTGCCGTAAAGGATCTGCCTAAGGGCGCAAGGGTTGAGATTGAGTGCATCTGCTGCCGCAGCTAATCTCTGCACAGGATAATCCCGGCTGAAGCTAATACTGGCTCCGTCCGTAAGGCCTTTGCCCCGGCACCGTCGGCACGCCTGACTCTCATACCGGGAGCAATGCCTTAATCCCGTGCACCGACATCATAGTGAGGCCCCTGTGCCACTCTGTCAGCCCCATGTGCTTACAAGGTCAGACAACAGCATGTCTGCGCTCCCTGACAGCCGGATGCCTGAGCAGCCCGCAGCCACGAGCTCACAGAAAACCGAACTGTCAGCATCGCTGGCAGTTGCCGCCATGTGCTGCTTAAGCCTGGGCATACTGACTGGTACGGCATGCATGGAATGGAGACAGGCCTGCACTGCAGGGCTTACAGCACATGGAGCAGGGTACAGGCAGCTTACTGCCGGTATCAGCAAAAGGAGCAGTCTCCATAAGGGGACTGCTCCTTTGCTTTTTAAGGGCCCTGCCGGCACTGCTACGCATACGGGACGTCATACCTTCCAGGAGACTTGCAAAGCTGGTCAGCACCAGCTTCAGCCCCAGCTCCAGCACCTGCGCCCACCAGTGGCACGCATCTAAGGCCATAGCTCTGGTCGTACCGACAGCCATGGTTATCCCGACCACATGGTTATCCCGACCTCGTGGCTGTCCCGACCAGATGGTTGTCCTTATCTCTTGGTTGTCCTGACAGGTATGCTCCTCATGGAGTCTCTGGACATCCTGGCAAGCACAGACTCACTGCCAATAATCATGAGTACTGACTGTCCCTGCAGCTGTGTATGCCCAACATCCATACAGACGAGGGTAAACAGTGGATGAACAGCCACGACATAAATGTCCTCATTGAGCTGCATCAGCGGTTTGAACAGTCGTTATAGCAGCCGTCAGGGCTGAGCTGAGGCCACAGCAAGGCTTTTAACGGGGCTCAGGCAGCGGGCAAAGTTATGGCTAAGGCCAGAGACTATTATTGGCAAAGCCTGCTGCTGGCAAACCATGCTTCTGGCAAAGCCGGGCATGGCCCTGACCTCGAAGCGCAATGACCTGTGACTATGGCAGTTGCTGTGCGCTGATCCGTGCCTACAGCTGAGATCATACCCCTGGCACTGCTGGCTGCAATGGAGCATAGTGGTGGTCCGCAGCCAGTGTAATACCAGGCGCTGTAACGCTATTGTATGGCCCATGTTCGGCCCTGTGGTGGTGCCAGGCAGCTTGCCCTGAAAGTCATGACATTGATATTTTTTAGCACAGGGATATGGCACAGCTGCCATTTCTGAGCCTCTGTGTCCCGTCCGGGATGCCTGCACTGATCAGGTGATTAATCCTGCATGGTTTTATCTGCAATCAGCTTGTGCTAACTTTGCAGATCCCCGCTTCATTTGTCCAGGGTACAGCCTGTGAGCAATACCTGAGCTAAGGACCACTCAATACGACACTTGTAAGGCCTGTTGTGAGCCGGTGCCTTTGCCGGTGCCCGGGGCGGGGATGTTGTTTTTCTTTGTTGCGGAGGGCATATGCTCGACTTTTCTACCGTTATCGATCGTCTTGGTACCGACAGCTTCAAATGGGATGTGCCTAACCGTATGCTCGGTGGTGACGACTTTATCCAGATGGGCTGCGCTGACATGGACTTTCTTACCCCTCCAGAGATTAAGGAGGCCATGGTAAGCATTGCCAGCACCGGTCTTTATGGCTATACCTGCAAGAGCGATGAGTTTGAGCAGGGTGTGGCCTCATGGATGAAGGAGCGTCATGGCCTCAAGGTAAGCCCGGCCACTATTTTGTATGCCCCTCGCATTGTTAATATTACCTCCCTGTGCGTCCAGGCTTTCTCAAGCCCAGGGGACGCCGTTATCCTCAACAGCCCTTACTACCCTCCTCTTAATGAGATTACCGCTGCCAACGGCCGTACTGTGCTCAAGCCACAGCTTGTAGAGCGTGAGGGACGCTATGTCATGGACTTTGAGGATCTGGAGCGTCAGCTTGAGCACCACTGTGTGCGCATGATGATTCTGGTATCCCCTCATAACCCTACCGGCCGTATCTGGACCCGTGAGGAGCTTGAGCAGGTGGCAGAGTTCTGTGTACGCCATCAGATCATTCTCTTTGTTGACGAGATTCACTCTGACTTTGTGGCAGAGGGCGGCAAGTTCACCTCCATGCTGGCCCTTGAGGGTGATATCACCAGATATCTGATTGTAACCAGTGCTCCGTCCAAAACCTTTAATGTCATGGGCTGCCACATGTCATGGATTGCCGCACCTGATGCCCAGATCCGCTCCACAGTCAAAAACGCCCTTGTTCGTCATGGCCACACCGAGCCAAATATTTTCGGCAATACCATGATGAAGATTGCCTACCAGAAGTGCGGCTATTACGTAGATGAAGTCAACAGGGTCATTGACGCCAATGATGCATATCTGCGCAAGGCCCTGCCTGAGGTGCTGCCAGGCGTGATTGTAAAGCCACGTGAGGGCACCTTCCTGTTATGGGTTGATTTCAACCCTGTCTTTGGCAGTGAAAAGGAAACCATGGACTTCTTCCATGACAGGGTCAGAGCCCACTTCCACCCGGGCAGCCACTTCGGTCCTGGCTTTGACAATTTCGGCCGCATCAACATAGGCTGTCCGATGAGCGTACTTGAGGACTTCATCGAGCGCATCAGACGCGCCCGCGCCCAGGCCTGACAGACAGACAGCACCGATCCAGAAGCAGCTCTCACCACAGCTCAGTGCATCAGCCCCGGCCCAGCCCGCTGTCAGCACAGCTGATGGCTGCATGCCGGGTCTCTCTGTTACCACAGCTGCGAGCTGCCGCTCCGGCCACACCGCTACCGCCGCTGCTGACTGCAGCCTCATCCTGAGCCCCGGTCATACCCTCAGCACAGAGCAGATCCTCAGCCTCACCAGTCCTGGTGCTGAGCTCTGACCTGAATTAAAAAAGGCCAGAGCATGTGGACTCTGGCCTGAATTAAAAAAGGCCAGAGCATGTGGACTCTGGCCTTAGAGGATTTGTCATGGAGGAGAGAAGAGCAGTCCTACTATGTCAGTCTGTGTGGTGGTGTGTTCCTGACACCTCAGACATGCTCTCAACTTTGCTGAGTTGATAATTTCAGCAAAAACGGTCTTGCTCTTATCAGATCTGGTCTTACTCTTACCGTGCCGCCCCAATGGGCTTTACCTGGACCTCCAGGGTCATCCCGGCCCATCCATTGCAACCCGTGAGGGCTCAGCGCGACTTATGCAGCTGATGGCTGTGCCATCACTGCTGCGACATCAGGGCCGGGTTCTTGCCAGGGCGCTTGATGCCAGGGGCGCTTTATGCCCGGGGAGCTTTGTGTTCCCGGGGCTGCGGTATTGCCAGGTTCAGGCCGGCATCGTGACCGCCCGGTCGGATGCGCTTGTCTGTCCTGAATGCTGATAAGACAGTGAAATCTTGAAATCTGTGGTCCTTTCAGACCAGTCGGGCTTGCGCCTTTGCTTTGGCCTGTGCTGCCTTATCATGGCAGCTGAGCCGGCTGCAGGGAGGCTGCATTTGTCTGCTTTATGGCAGGCAGTGCAGCCTCCTTTTATTTTGTTCCTGGCGGCATGGGACCTGTCAGCTGATGCCGGTGCGGACCTTTGCCGTCAGGCTCCGGGCTGACAGCCTGTGCTGCACAGCCCGGGCTCACAGAGCTTGCGAGGCTCTTAGAGGAACTTCTTTTCAGCGTTGGAGATGAGTTCAACGAGCTGGTATGGGTCATTGCAGGCTCTGATAGCCTCTACATTGGCCTTGTCGTCAAGAATCAGACCCAGACGGCCAATCACGTTGAGGTGAGCATTACCATCGTTGACGCTGGCCAGCATGCAGATCAGGTCACAGGCGCGGCCGTCAGGTGCATTGAAGTCCATTGGAGTCTTGAGTCTGGCAATAACCAGAGTGGTGTTCTTAATGAGGTCAGACTTGGCATGAGGAATGGCAATACCATCAGCAATGCCGGTAGGACCTAAAGCCTCACGCTCCATAATGTCCTTGAGGAAAGCCTCCTTGTCAGACTCGTTGAGGTTCTCTACAAGGGCTACCTTGTCAATCATCTGTGATAACAGAGTCTGCTTGTCGGTGATATCGCAGTCCAGCATCACGGTACGAACGTGCAGAGCGGCACGGACAAAGCGGGTAGACTCCCTGGAGGACTGAGCCTGGTCACGGGAGGACTGCAGGGCAGAGAGCATGTTCTTATAGAATTCGCCGTTGAGCTTGTAGTACTTGATGTACAGAACCAGCATTACCAGCAGAACTACGGTAGAGGCAACGAACATTACCATGCGCAGACCGAAGATAGTGCTCTCAGTCTGAGGAACGTTAGGAACGTAACCTACCAGAGTCAGGGTCAGACCGGAGAGGAAGCCGGCAAAAGCAGAGCCGAACTTAACGGTCATGGTCTGCATGGAGAATACGATGGACTCGGAACGGGTACCTAACTTGTACTCACCATAGTCTACGGTGTCAGCCAGCATTACAGTGGTAGCTACCAGTGACATGGCAACACCCATGGAGGCGATGCAGTAGGAGGCACCGGACATGAAGATGGAGGCATCAGCACCTGAACCGCTGAAGAACATGCCCATATAGCCGCCTACCATCAGCAAGGCAGCCAGGATATATACAAACTTGCGGGAGGTAAAGTTAACCACATATGGGAAGGTTACAAAAGCGATGAACTGGAAGACGGCACCGGCAGCCATGAAGTAAGGATAGGACTCCTCGCTGACGATAACGTACTTGAAGTAGTACAGGATAGCGCCATTGACCAGATTCTGAGCAACCTGCTGAATAATGGTCAGGATAATGATGACCAGGAGCTGATCGTTCTTTACCAGCAGCTGAATCATGCCCTTTACGGAAATCTTCTGACGCAGTGGAGTCTGAACGTGCTCACGGATATTGCGTACGCAGATAATCTCGGTAACGATAAAGGCGATATTGATTAAGATAACGTAACGGAAGAAGCCGTCTGACATGGTATCGCCCATGCCGGTACCAAGGAAGGTAATCAGGCCCAGACCGAAAATTACAACAAACTGGCCACCAATCATGGCACCGGTACGAGGGATTACGGACATGATGTCACGTACCTTGGAATCGGTGGAGAAGGCTGGAATAAATGACCAGTAAGGAATATCGATAATGGTATAGGACATACCCCACAGGATGTAGAAGATACCGCAGTAGATCATGGCCTCGGTCATGTTGAAACCGAAGAAATGAATCGGATTGGTAAACATCATGATGGAGATGACGGAGTTAACCAGGGTACCAATGAGAATCCATGGACGGAACTTGCCCCAGCGGGTCTTGGTATTGTCTACAATCCATCCCATGAAAGGATCGTTAAAGGCGTCCCACAGTCGGGCTATGAGGAAGATAAAGCCGACGAAAGCAGCACTCAGGCCCACAGTGTCGGTGAAGAAAATCATAAGGTAGGCAGCCATGACCCAGTAGGCCAGATCCTTACCCACGGCACCAAGACCAAAGGAGACCTTCTCCTTTAGCGTAACTGGACTTTCAGCCATGATATAACTCCTGATACACACAGTGAAGTCAAGCTCAGCTTATCCCCGCACCTGCAGCTCAGGCCACACACAGCCATTGCCGCTGCCCATAAGACAGTCCCAAAAAGACTGTCCATGTCACACCTTGCAGAGAAGAGCTTACTTCCCTCTATACAACAAAACGAAATCTTTCATGCCTCACCCCCGTCACACTGCGGGGCTGAGCTTTCATACCTCACCCCCGTCACACTGCGGGGCTGAGCTTTCATACCTCACCCCGTCACACTGCGGGGCTGAGCCTTCATGCCTCACCCCCGTCACACTGCGGGGCTGAGCCTTTCTGCTCAAAATCTCACCATCTCCGGCCACCCACATCACGCCCACCAGCTCAGGACTCCCAGCCAGGACACCAGGTCCCCGCCATGCTTCACAGCACCAGAGTGCCTGCACCTGCAGCAGTATCTGCAATACCTGCAGTTTAGCTGTATTGCGCTGTCACACTGTTGCTCATATGAAGCTCATGCAGCACAGCTCACTTGTGGCGCACGCGCGGCTTAAGCTGCTGCCAGAGCCGCAAAGGGCGCGGCAGGGGTGCCTGGGCCGCTGCAGCGGCCCGGCCACCGGACCACATCGCACAACACCAATGTAAGCGCTTACAATGCGGACCGCTAAAGGGATGCCAGTGGCATCTTAAGTATCGGATATTCGGAGAAATAAGAGTTTGAGCAGAAATGCTCGTGAGGTCAGATCAGAGAGCAACTCCTGTAACAGGAGTGCTTACGCACAGAATTGTCGGCAAGTAACACACCATACTCCCGTCCGGCCTGTTTAAGGCCATGTAATCGTTTACATTGACTGGTAAAAAATAAGGCTGTCCACACCAGCCTGGGGAGGCCTGCTGCAGAATCACTCTGCAGCAGCCAAAGACAGCTTAATCGGGCTTTCACACAATTACCGTTTTTAACGGTGGAGTGCAGCTCAACAGAAAGCTGCAATCCTGTTCCCTGCTGTCATGCAGCCTCAAACACACAAACGGCTGCATTATTAAACTTTTACAGAGCTGTAAAAGTTGCGCCATCAAAGGCATGAGTTTCAATAATGGTTGCCTTGCGGCCAGCCAGAGCCTCATATTTGGCATCGATGGCAGCCTTGACCTGGTCAACCTTCGCAGGATCGACAACAGCTACCACACTGCCGCCGAAACCGCCGCCAGTCATACGGACTGCGGCATTCTCACCAATGGCCTCACGGATAATTTCAACCAGGCCATCAATCTCAGGGATGGTGATTTCAAAGTCATCACGCATGGAGCAGTGAGAGGCGTACATCAGGGTAGCAAGACTGGCCAGATCACCCTGCTCAAAGGCCTTTACAGCCTCCAGTACACGATCATCCTCAGTGATGACGTGACGGGCACGACGGTAGGTTACGTCGTCCATGTCAGCCTTGTGGGCATCAAGCATTTCCATGGTGGCATCGCGCAGAGCCTTGACACCCAGAATACGGGCGGCATTTTCACACTGCTCACGGCGCTCATTGTACTCACCGCCTACCAGGGCGTGCTTGACGTTGGAATTGACAATCAGAATGTCGAGATTCTCAGGAACGCTGATCTGCTTGAGCTCAAGAGAGCGGCAGTCAATTAACAGAGCGCTGTCGGCGCGGCCGCAGGCTACGATGGTCTGATCCATAATGCCGCACTTGCAGCCGTTTAAGGCCTCACAGGCCTGGCCGGTCAGGGCGATTTGCTGAAGAGGAATATTCAGACCGAAAACCTGGGATAAGAGATTACCGAAGGTAACTTCCAGAGAAGCGGAGGAAGACAGACCTGAACCTAATGGGATATCACCGGAAATGGCAATATCAAGGCCCTCTACCTTGTGGCCTTTCTCCATAATCAGGGAGGTCATGGCACGCAGGTAGTTTGACCAGGTCTTGGACTCATGAGCATTGAAAGTAGCGCTGCATACGAACTCATCAGTGTCGTGATTGATGTCTACAGCCAGCAGACGCATTTTGTCGGTGCCGTTCTTACGGGCGGTAATGGCTGTGCCGTACTTGATGGCACATGGCAGCACAAAGCCGTCATTGTAGTCGGTGTGCTCACCAATCAGGTTAACGCGGCCAGGAGCATAGGAAAGATACTCTGGCTTGCAGCCAAAGTGACGCTCAAATTCCTCAGCACTCTTAAGACGAACATCGCTCATGATTAATCCTCTGTAACAGGCAGCACCCTGCCTTTGTACCACCGGAGAGCAAAGCACCGGGGGCTGTGATATTGCGGGCATGGGCCCGTCCTGCATATGTTATCCGGTCACATCAGGCCATGGCAGAACAGAACAAAAGCTGCTCCCGCCGGCCTCAGACCTTCATCTTCGGGACTCAGAAGTCCCCTGCAGGCACTACAACCAGAAACAGGCACTTACCCCTGTTTTGAATTTGAGGCCATTATACGACAAATACTATCAAAAAAACGTTTACACGCTGTGTTTTTTGACCTGGCTCACAGCACACAAAAGCCCAAATAATGCCTGAAAATGCCCCAAACCCCGCATAAAACCGGCCCTGTAACAGCATGTAACAACAGCCCCGCAGACAAAAACCTCCCCAAATGCCGCCCAGCTTGTCATACATCCTCAATAAATCCCGTATTTATGCCATCCATCATGGCAAAATCACAAAAAATTACCCCGCCCATTCATATTTTTCACTCAAAAAGTAACAGTTACACGCAATAATCACGGCCCACCACCCTGCCCACAACACCTGATAAAGCATGATATTTATCAGCTTTACACGACAAAACCCCCAAACATTTTTCGTTTTACGAACACGTATTCGAAAATTACATTTGTAACATAACATCCACAATCCAGCTCCAACCGTCCCGCCCCCAAAGAAACCAGCTGACAGCATCTCATCCCTGCAGCCTGCAGACAGGCTGCTGCCCCAACGCAGCAAGGCGGCAATGCTCCATCCCCTGCTTAAAAGCCCGGAACAACAGGCAGCAAGCCTCCATCCCCTGCCTGAAAAGCACACCAAAACGGCAGCAAATCCCCAACAGCCTGAACAAAGCAGCGCTGCAGCCCAGTACCTCATTCCCCAGCGCCTCTTCCCGAGCAGCAGCCAGGAGGCTCAATACTGTCAAGGAAGGCAGATTATCCGGATAATGAACACACGGCCTGCATAATTGCCCATTTACCCCATGGGCTGGCTCATTGAGCGCACCATAGATTGACCTCTGGATTGACCTCTTGATTTACAGACACCTGAAAGCACTAACGTGTATAAGGATAAATGGCTGCGCCTGTATATTGCTCGACGAACATATATATTGCTGGATGAACATATGAAAAGCTGGTACTAAAGGAGACAGCAAGGGGTTCAGCTATTGCCATGCTTTAACAAACATCAGGCAGCTGTTTGACGGGTTTGCTGCTGTTGCAACGCTCTTTGCCTGCACAGGAACATATTGAGGCGTACGTCTCTTACAGTGAGCGTCAGTGCCCTGTATAAGGTATAAGGTACAAGGTACGGCATTTGGGGCCCTAACAGCATCTGCTCCAGCTGTGCTGCCTGCGCAGGCATCCAGTTCTGTCGGGAGCGGCCTGATTGCGGATAGAAGCGCTGCCTGTCCAGACAGGATGGGCTTATGGCATCGGGCTGATTCTGGGGGCTAAGAGACGCCTGTCACTGACAGGGATGGCTTTTGAGTACGGAAAGGCTTTACGGGAGGTGTCTGTCTGCTTAATGAGCCCCGCATACTACAGTGAGGGCTGGCCATTATGGGCATGGGATCTTATGCTCGTGGAACTGTATGCTTTCAGGATAAGCTGCAGCTTTGCATGGGAAGCTGGCTGTCAGCTGGCGAACCTGCTTTTCAACGCAAGCGTGCCTGGATCAGTTGATGAGCTTGCTACCGGCAGAGCATACGTCCGGTATTCCCGTCATTCTGCCTGATGCAATGAAGCCGTCAGGCCATGCTGGACAGTGTCTGTCAGGTCGTGTGATGAAAGCGGCTATGGCTTAGGCAAAGGTTCAGGGAAGGCTCAGGCAAAGACATAGGCAGAGCTTCTGGTTACTGGTACGGGGATTAGTAAGGTACTGTATCCTGGATTAACAAGGTACAGGTATGTGAATCAGTTAGTTACAGTTCGAGTATAAGTAAGGCAGAGATATGGGGAAAGAGTGCTCTCAACTGTTCAGTGTTCATGCTCAGTGAATGCAAGGGTGAATGCGTGACCTTTGAACAGGGACGGGGACTGGAAAAGCTCAGGTATGAATGGCTGCCAGGTATGGGGCCGCTGGGGGCCTTAAGATGTAAGATGCAGCCTGCTGTACAAAGACCAGGAAGGATAAGGCCAGCCCGGTTTTGGGTCATGGCCAGGTACAAGGATATTTCTGTGAAATGACTAAAGGAGTCCGGGCAAAAAGGCAGGCCAGAGAGCAGTCTGATGAGATGGAAAGATCCACGCTTTCAGGCCGTCTCTGAACCACCTTGGGGTTGTTGTAGTGCCAGCTTGCGCCGACACTGTTTCTTTGTTTGCTGACCTTCAGTCATGCTGACGGCACAGCCTCAGCATACAAATCTGTGGTAACGCTTACACATGCAGAAAAATTGAACATCGATTTCCTCATGTGGTCGCAGAGCCATCACTGTGGCTCATCGCTGCAGCACCTTCTGCATTAAGCTGCAGCATGAAAACGTATCCGCTCCATGTGTGACAGTGCCGCACCAGGTGCATAGTAAACATGACCGGCATCTGCGGCGGAACGTCACGCTTTCATAATAAAGCGCGCCATTCAGACCCTGAGGTATCTGGAAGAATACCTTTAGCAGACCTTGCAGCAAGATCAAATCGCAGCTGCAGGCCGCCTGAGCCTGAATACAAAACTATGGCGGTTGCAAGGACGATAACCGCTCAATCAATAACCCTTGTCAAAACAGGCTACACGTTAAGTATAGCGCGTTTTGTGACACAGATCGCGCAGAGTCACAAACAGTGCGATCTATCTCACTATTTTGTCCAATCTGTCTCCAGGTGAGGTTCTCACGCGGCCCCGCAAAGTGGCACGCCACACGCCCAAAGCCCCTAAAAACGCGCAAAACCAGCTAAAAAACACAGCTATTCGTCATTTTTTGCCAGCTTTTGCAGTGTTTTCCCTCATTTTTCAGAGTCGCCATTAAGCCCCATCATGGCAGCCAGGTGCGCCTGTCATTGAAGACAGCAGCGCCATAGCCTGGAGTCATACTGTTTATCGCCCGGTACGATGCACAGCCAGCCACCCAGCGTGCATCACAACTGGAGAGCTGAACAGATAAAGGTGTCTGTGCCTCTGCAAGTCAGAGAAGTGATAAAGATGCTAAAGGTAAAGGGATGGTTACGGGAAAAGATGCTGGTAATGCGATGAAAATGGGCAAATATGCTGGTAAAGGTGCCGGTAAATTGAAGGTAAAGGCAAGAGTAAAGTAAAAGCAAAGAGCAATTAACAATAAGATAGAACAGCCTGCCTCACGGCAAGCTGATGCTGATATAAGAAAGTTCGTCAGAATGTGCCCGGAGTCGGGCAGCGCCATAAGCTCTTATACCGGGGTGGCGCAGTGATGTGGCCAGCAGAGCTTTTGATGTCGTTTAAGCTCAGGTATATCTGTTGGCCTTTAAGAGTCAGCACTTTGTATGACTTAAAGTTTTACAAAGCATGCTGTAACAGATCTTATAAGTATGGAGGGTGCGTCGCCTGGTGCAGATGTTGCGGAATTTGCCTTATGGCAAAGGCTAAACTGATTTGTGTATATGTCCGGCCAAGGATACCTTATGAGGCGCGTCCATGGCTGGGGCCTGCACAGATCGCGTCCATGGCTGGGCCTGCACAGATTGCCTCCATGGCAGGTCCTGGCACGCAGTTCCTCCATGGCTGGCCTCTGCTCGGCTGCAGGCATGGCCATTGAGCACTCGGCTGCTCAGAAACACTGATCTGCAGGGCTGGAGTGCCGCAGCCTCATGACTGTAGTGACGAAGCTGCAGGGCTGCAGTTCTACAGCCGCTGCAGGGCTGACAGGAATAAGAGCCAGGACATCGCGGCTCCGGGACATGAAGCCGGTCTTACGATCTGTTATGCCTTTGCTTTTCAAGCCTGTTTGCCGCCGTAACATCAGTCACAGCACTGCTAATCTCCCTGCTCCATTGAGCATACCGATGCATATGACCTCAAGCCATTTAAAGCACAGGTAACTCTTAGAGCATCTGCACTTTAAAAGGCCCGGGCTGCTTACAGCTGCCGGGGCCTCAGGCAGATTGCTCTGCGGGAGTATCAGATCAGAAATCAGCAAGCTCTGTCTGCGGCCGTAAACAGGCATTCCTGACCGGCATCAGACGACACTTTACATACAAACTACAATGTACCTTTAAACGCCGCCAGCCTTTAAACATGTCCGTATGCGACTTAAGGGCAGTTCAGCCGGGCTGATTATTCGCTCCGTCGGGAACTGGCCATAAACCAGGTATGAGCTTACGGGCTTCATACCCTGCCTGAAGGTGAGCACATGCTCCAAACGAGCACTGGCTGTAAATGAGCACAGGCTCTAAGGCTGCAAAACAGACAGGTGCACAGTATACGCTGTCGACGCTGCGTGCCTGGCTCTGCAAAAGACTGCAGTCAGCACGCTGATGTCAAGAAAAGCATGGCTCATAGCTCATGCCAGACTTGTGGTGATGCTTAATTATAAGGCAAAAACAGTTGCAGCATAGTCCCAACATTACATTTTTGTCTGTTTGGTAATCAAGGAACAACATAACAACTCTGAAAGCCCCTGAAACATACCGGCAACCGCCGGGCTTCGGCCGGCTTTGGCCGGTTTCGGCCTATGTCACGCCACCTTTTCACAGCCTGAGCCCGGCCTCTGGCAGTACAATTTCTGATCCGCAGACAACCCGCCATACAGCCATAATGTCCGGCCCAGCCCTTTGAGTGAGCTTACAATCTGCAGCTGGCTGTACCTTTTCCGCCTCCGCCCTGCTGACGAAGTTTGGGCACTGATGCATGTTCAGGTGCTGGCGGCTTTTATTAAGTTAAACAAGCTTTTTGACCTCAGTCGCTCACGCAATATTTAATCAGTGTACATGCACTTACATAATTACTGACGCTTTACAAACTGGTTGATATAGCATTACCGCTCTGACAATAATTATGCTTTACTAATTTTAAGGTAAAGTATTTTTATTTTGTAAAGCATGCTATGCATGGCCCTGATCCGCAGATATTTGAACGGCTGTCGTTGCCCTCAGCAGCATCATTTGCCACAGCTGCAACTGATTTTCTTATGCTGACTTGGTCCGCACGCATGACTGGAGATACAGAGGCTTTGTTCGGTGGTGCCTTGCTGGGTATGCCGGTCTGAGATAACTGTGCCTCTTGTGATTTCTTCTGGTATGGAGATCCTGTGCGCTGACAGAACTGAGACGGCCTGGTGACTGACAGCCCCAATAAGAGCTGGACTGGTGACTTACGGCCCCAATAAAAGTCGGCATGGAGACTGACGGCCCCAATAAGAGCTGGACTGGTGACTGACAGCCCCCAATAAAAGCCGGCCAGCTTAAAGAGCAGGACTTTACTGACGGGGAATTGAAATGACTGTGGATACAGTGATTTAGATTGATTTTGAGATTGTGATGGAGCTGCGGATTAGAACGTCAAATGTGCCGGAGCTTTGGCTGCGCTGAGAGCTGGGGCCTGGCAGGCTGTTGGGATTGGGATTAGTATTGGGCTTGAGATTCAGATTAGTGCGGGGAATATGATGGGAGGCTTTTGGAGCCGTAAGTCAGGTTGCTCACTGGACGCTGACATTGGGGAGACCAAAATTAATTTCCTAATCCGCATATTTATCTTGATTATGACTCTTATGACTAAAAATAAGTCTGCAGTGGCTCATGAGCCTTTAGACTAGGAAATTTATGTTTTAAAGGCATTCACTGAATAATGTTTCAAACAACATCCATATCATGCCTGTCTGCTAAATCAGATACTTATGAGGTTCTTAATTCAGAATTTGTCTCCCCAATGTCAGGGACAGGGGTCGGGGCGGGATTTGCCTTTGAGGGGGCTGAAAAAAATCGGCCTGGCTGGGTTTCAGTCAGGCCGATGTGTCGATAATTTAAATTTAGCGAGCCCGGCTTTTGTGCTGCAGCATCAGCCCGGAGGCAAGAGGCTGATGCATGTAAGTCTGGATGATCCTGCCTGTTTTGAGGTGCGGCAGGATGCCGGGCTCGCTGCATTAATCAGAATGCTGTAGTAATCAGAATGCTGCAGATGCCTGACTGGTACTACTTGAGAGTGTAGTGAACCTCATCAAGGCTACGCAGACGGTCAGCCGCCTGCTCTGGAGTAAGGTCACGCTGCTTTTCAGCCAGCAGCTCGAAACCGGCCACGAACTTCTTGACGGTTGCAGAACGAAGAAGAGGTGGATAGTAGTGAGCGTGCAGCTGCCAGCCATCGTGTGGCTCACCGTCAGCTGGAGCATTGTGCCAGCCCATGGAGTATGGGAAGGAGCACTCAAAGAGATTGTCGTAGCGGGTGGTCAGCTTCTTGATGCAGTCAGCCAGATCATCACGCTGCTCGTCGTTGAGCTCGTTGATGGACTTTACCTTGAACTTAGGCAGAATCATGGTCTCAAATGGCCAGAATGCCCAGTAAGGAACCAGAGCTACAAAGTGTCTGGTCTCAACAACAATGCGCTCCTTGAGCTCAAGCTCGCGCTCTGCATAGTCGAGTAATAAAGGACGGCCGTGCTTTGCAAAATATCTGTTCTGCTGTTCAACTTCCTTGGTGATTTCCTCAGGCAGGAAGGAGCAGGCCCAGATCTGGCCATGTGGGTGAGGGTTGGAGCAGCCCATGATGGCGCCCTTGTTCTCAAATAACTGAACCCACTTGTACTGTGCAGACAGCTCAGTCAGCTGGGTGGCCCATAAATCAACTACACCACGGATTTCCTTGACGTCCATAACAGGCAGAGTCTTGGAGTGGTCAGCTGAGAAACAGATTACACGTGCAGTGCCACGGGCTGGCTCCAGCTTGAAGATATCGTCGCCCTCAGGACCGTCAAGTGGAGTGTCCGGCATTAAGGCGGCAAAGTCGTTGGTGAACACAAAGTTGTGCTCATACTTTGGATTGGCATCACCATTTACACGGGTATTGCCCGGGCACAGGTAGCACTCAGGATCATAGCTTGGCTTGACCTCATTGGCAGACTTCTCTACCTGTCCATTCCATGGACGCTTGGCACGGTGTGGAGAAACTAAAATCCACTCACCGGTCAGAGCGTTATAACGACGATGTGGATGATCAGAAACGTTGAAATTACTCATGGCAACAAATCCTTTTTAATCTGTGTGTCAGCTGCCAGACTGCTTTTGCCGGTCGGGCAGCTGAACCAAAATCTCTCCGCTGTACAGGAAAGAGCAGTCAGGATGGACGATCAATACTGCTGAACATAATCGGTGCTGATCATGTCCTGATCACGTCCATAATCCTGTGCATTTTACTTCCGGGCAGGGGGATGCCGGGAAAGGCCAGTCTCGTTAGCCTGCGCATGTTCAATGCAACTGTACATGGCCGGGGCTGCTTATCACAGCAGCATTATCCTTAGAGGCTGTGAGCTGACCCTGTACACAGCGCCGACAGATGCGCTGTAAGGTGAGTTATACCCTGCATTACTGCCAGCGCCGCATACTTGCGGTATTGCAGGTCTTCCGGTAATGCTGGTCTGCCGGTGCTGCAGGTCGGCTGCAGGTCTGCTGGATGTTATCTCAGCGGACATTTCCTGATAGGCGCAGCTGGTGTGACTTGTGCTGTCTTTGCTGCGACGCTGACGTGCTCAGCGCGGCTTCAGCCAGCTACGCCCCAGCGGAGCGCTGATGCCCTGTATCTTAAGGGTGAGAACAGCATCTGATTTAACCAGCTTCAGCTCTCAATGCCAGGGCTTAGCCCGAGGTATTTAGTCTTCGTAACCGTTAGGGTTGTTCTTCTGCCAGTTGTAGGCATCACGGGTCATGTCATCCAGGGTGTGGGTAGCCTTCCAGCCCAGCTCCTTTTCAGCCTTGGATGGGTCGGCGTAGCAGCATACTACGTCACCGGCACGACGGTCGGCGAACTTGTGTGGCAGTTCACGGCCGATAGCCTTGGAGAAGGCCTTGACCATGTCCAGAACGCTGTAGCCGGTACCGGTACCCAGGTTGTAGATGTGAACACCAGGCTTGTTCAGGCAGTTCTTTAAGGCAGCTACGTGACCAATGGCCAGGTCAACTACGTGGATGTAGTCACGGATACAGGTGCCATCTGGAGTTGGGTAGTCATTACCGAAGATGGACAGACACTCAAGGCGGCCTACGGCTACCTGAGTGAGGTATGGCATGAGGTTGTTAGGAATACCGCGTGGGTCTTCACCAATCAGACCGGACTCATGGGCACCGACAGGGTTGAAGTAACGCAGCAGGGTGATGGAGAAATCAGGCTCTGCAACCTGTAACTCCTGAGCCATGTACTCAACATCAACCTTGGTCTGGCCATAAGGGCAGTTGGCGCGCTTGACCGGGCTGCTCTCGGTTAATGGTACGGAATCAGGCTCACCATATACGGTGGAGGATGAGGAGAAGATAAAGCTGTGGCAGTTGAAGTCACGCATTACCTGCAGCAGTACACGGGAACCGTTGACGTTGTTGTCGTAGTACTCAAGTGGCTTCTTGACGGACTCGCCTACGGCCTTGAGGCCCGCAAAGTGGATAACGCCGTCAATCTTGTGGTTCTTGAAGACAGCAGCCAGCTGATCGTAGTAACGGATATCACCGCTGTAGAAAGGAACGGAGCGGCCGCAAATCTGCTTGATACGGGCTAATACAGCCGGTTTGGCATTGGAAAAGTTGTCAAAAATGATTGGCTCGTAGCCGGCCTTGACCAGCTCCACTACTGTGTGAGAACCGATATAACCTGCACCGCCAGTAACTAAAATAGTAGCCATTAACTTTGTCCTCGAATTGTCATAATGCCCGGCCACAGCGGCACTGCGCCTGCTGAACCGTAACAGGCCCGGGCTTATGCCCTGCAGCTTTGTCTGATTGCAGTTCAGCCTGTGGGGCTGTAATGGAGACGAGCTCCGTATCTAAATCCAGGCTGCAGCGTCCTTCCTGCTTTACAGGGCAAAGAGCCGGAGGCTCTGTGCCGTTATGCACCGCTGGCCCTGTGTGTACAGCCTGTAAATGCGGTGCCAGTGATAAAAACTTTTACGAACACGGTTTCGTAAAACTTATATCTGCAACAGCCCTGAACTGTCAGTCTAACGCATTGTTATCACTCTTTCCGTGAGCTGGTCTGCAAGCTTGGAAAAAGTCGGAACAGCATTACGGAGCCCATGAAACTCCATCTGACCTCAGTGGCACTGAACACCCTGATTTAAAGCCATCTGTGAGCCTGTAAAAAGGCTCATATACCCTGTCTCAAATTTACGAACACTATCCCGAAACAGCATCATAATAATGATAGCTTTAAGGGCTGGTTCAGCTGCCGGTCAGGCCTGTTTATATGCCTGTCATCAGAGTTTTACCTCTGTGTTCACCGTCAGGCTCAAAAAATATAAAAATGGCTTGTTTATCAGGATGTAAACGATAACCCGAATTTATGGTTTCATTATAGCCTAATCTGACCAGGGCCGATCATGTTGACGTAACTTTTTTGTCTGCAGTAACAAAAGCTTGCCCCGGCTCACAAATTGCCCGTGCACGCAAGCTCGCCCCATCATTGCCAGCCGGAATTTCTTCGGCCATATGCGCCAATTTTCACCTGCACGGCAGGCAGCACAGCACCAGGGCAAAAGCCAGGATAATGCCCGTCCACTCAATGCACTGCACTGCAATGCACTGGTGTGCTCAAGTGTTCACTGGATGCAGTGACTTGCCCTGGAATTATCCTGTTGCACAGTTTGTCCCATGAGCCTCTGGTGCAAGTGTGCCCCGTAAAGCCTGAGATACCATGGGCCCTCTGTACACGACCATGTACATATCAGCCAACTCATATCTGTCACAAGGTCCCGCCGCTGAACCTCTGAGGTGCCCCGAAACGTCCACAGATATGCTGCATGCCTCATGTATGACCGTTACAGGCGTGTCATCACAGACGTCCATGAACACTGCCTGTTCGTTACTGTCACTGACGTCCATGAACACCGCCTGCTCGTTACTGTCACTGACGTCCAGCACTTGAACCTCATCGCAGCCATCAAGCGACTGTCATTGCGGCCAGTTCGCAACTGCACAGAGAGACTTCACAGCTCTCGACAGTCTCAAGGCAGCCATGGTCAGTTACGGACGGCACTCTCTGCCATGGCCATTGCACAACCATGGCCATAACATTGCTGAGCTTTATGATCTGCCGCTCGAATTTAAGGTCTTGCTCGTATCAACGGTATGTCATGGCGTGTCACGTAAGGCATGAGGTCTAATGCAAGATCGGTCTTTGTCAGCAGCTGAGCAAAACATTGAAAGTCAGTGACGGCAAATATGCTGTTCAGCCGCCCTGTCAGACAAGGTTCGACAATATATTTACATATGCACAAATCGAAAGTTTATTATACAAATATCGGAAATGATGATAACGTTATCATTTCAGCAAAATGCCCTGATACATGCACGGGATAGCAAATATATGCACACCGTACCCAGCGGTTCAGTTTTTGTGACTTACAAAGCTGGACATACTGTGATGCTAAAATGTGACAATGACTGCAGCGATTGCCCAGTTGAGGCTATATAATTCTGTAAACGCTGCCCCGCCCATTGGCAGGCCATAATGGGGCATACTGTAACTGTTTTCTTTCAGATACGAACACAGGTGCGAAAAAGCGCCTTTTTTCGGGAAAACAGTACTGCAGGAGAACAACAGCCATCTTTGCCTGACAGGTCAGCCCCTAACAGGGATCAGAGCATAAAATACGTGCAATCCTGCACTTGTGTTTACGCTGTTATTCTGGCTCATGTATGGTGTTTATCACTCATAACGCTGCCAGTAAAGAATCAGAAAGGCAACTGAGGCAGGAGGCCAAAGGCTGATCTGACTGCAGCGCAAAACTTTTGCTGTGTGGTTAGAAGTTTAAAGATTATGCGTGCTGCTCCTTAACTGGTAGTTTACAGCTGCAGAACAACTTCAGGGCTGCACTATCTGTCTGCAGTTTATGGCACAGTAAGAGAGGTCCGGGCCAGCTGTAGATAAATACAGCACCATCAGGACCATCTCACCGGGAGTAAAGCTCTCCTGAGTGTTGTTTTCATCTGCTTTCTCCGCCAGGTGCATGACGGTGGTGCGAAGATTGTCAATGCATCACGTCCCGACCGCTTTGCAGCTGTTGCGAGTGCAGATATAACCTCAGATGCATCTGCTGCTGCAGATGCCACTGCAGGAATAAGGTTTCAGTAAATATCATAAATTCAGACAGCCATGGCTCTTCAGCCACAGCAAATGCACGTTGCATAAAGCAGAAAAAATGGCAGTGCTGTGCAGCGGCTGTCTTAAGACATCATTTGAGCAGCAGTGGTCAGCAGCTGCGTGAAGATGCCCATGACGCCTGCACACAAAGGCAGGCATGGTAAAGAACAAATATGGTTTTATCTGCCGGGAGCTGATAGAGGCTTAACTGAAACCTCATAAACACCAGGAAGCTGTCCGGGCAGAGTTTTTGCTGCCTGCTGTAAGGCCGGCCTTAGCGCATAAAGAATGCGGCCTGTAATGATCTATGCAGATCATGGCTCAGGCAATAGCGCCACAAATCAGCGGTGAGATGGGCGCTGACAGGATTGATGGAGTTGAGTTATATGTCAACCATTCGTGATGTAGCCAGGAAGGCTAATGTTTCTATTGCCAGCGTCTCGCGTGTTATCAACAATTCCCCAAGGGTAAGCCCTTCAGTTCGTGAAGCTGTGCTTCAGGCTCAGCGTGAGCTCAATTTCCACCCTAACGCCAATGCCAGAGCTCTGGCTCAGCGCGATTATCGTACTATCGGCATGGTGGTCTCAGACGTTGCCGATCCCTACTTTGCTACTGCCATCAAGGCATCTGATGATGCCATCCAGCCTTATGGACTGAGCCTGCTGGTAGCTCAGGGCCATCACGATGCCGAACGCGAGCGCAATGCCATTGAATCCCTGATTGCCTACAAGTGCCGAGGCCTTGTAGTTCACGCTATGGCCATTGATGACGATGAAATGAGCATGTACATGGAGCAGATGCCATCCATGGTGCTCATTAACCGTGTTATTCCTGGCTACGAAACCCGCTGTCTGAACACAGACAATTACGAGGGTGAGCGCATGGCCGTAAATGAGCTTATAGCCAACGGTCACCGCAAGATTGCTTTCTTCAACTCAGAGCACGAGATTCTTGACGCCAGAGAGCGTCTGCAGGGCTATGTCGATACCCTTACGGCCAATGGCATAAACTTCAATCCAGGCCTGGTGTTTTCAGCCCCTCCATCACTTGAGGGCGGTACTCAGGCTGCAAGAGAGCTGCTCAAGCGCTGCACCCCGGGCAAAGACTTCACTGCCATTGCCTGCTATAGCGATGTAATGGCAGCAGGTGCCATACCTTACTTCTACTCCCAGGGACTGAAAGTACCTGGAGATATCAGTATTACCGGATTTGATAACCTCTATCTGAGCTACAGCATGTGGCCGGCCCTGACTACAGTCGATAACCCTATTATCAAAATGGCCGAGGAAGCCGTGCTGCGTACCATCAAGCTCTACAGCAATGAAACTGTAGAGGCCCCTCATCGTATGGACGTCTCCCTGGTACGCCGCGACAGCGTACTCAACATAACTGGAGCCTGATAACAGCATTTGCCACCTGGTCCATCACACAGATGTCAGGCCCCCAAAAGCGCTTAAAAAGTCTGAACTTATCAGCCAGATTCGCGCTGTACCAGATACCTGCCACTGGCCATACATGCAATCACAAGCCACAGCCCCTGATTATTGCTCTGATCCCTGGTCCAGATATGACAAACAGTACTGCAACCATGCCCGGCACTGCCGGGCTTATTTTTAGCTCTTAGAGCACAAGTAACCATACACAAACATTCAAAATGGATGTAAGTGTTTAATGACAGGGGCATTGATGTGCTATTCTTTAAAATGATGGAACTGGGGCCTTTGCCGGGCTACAGAGGTCATAGTTACGGACATCAAGTCCATTGGGCCCTGTTATCAAACACCTGCCTGAGCAGCAAATCATATCCAGTCATCCACTGCCGTTTTTCTCAGCTCTGACAGCTGACAGTCACACCAATGCTTCTGCCAGTCCTGGCCATGCAAGGCCAGCCCTGCCAGGCCACTACAGTCCATGCTATACAAGGCAAGGCCATACACGGCCACAGCCGGCCAGGACAAGACAGGCCAGGCCAGGCCAGGCCAGCGTACGTCAGCAACTTAATGACTGTTCATGGCTTCAGGACTTATCAGGCCGGCAGTGCAAGGCAAATCAATGCCACAATTCACAATGCCCAATTGAGCTGCGTTCAAGCACTGTCAGGATCCCAGGTACTGAAACTCATGTCTGCAAAGATTCTCTGTTCACTGTTCCTCTGAACATTAAACTCAACTCGTATCACTTGCTGCAGCCTGCGCTGCTGTGAGCAGATCTGCGGCAACAACTCGGGCTATACCAAAGCTAAGCAGGAATTTTCAAAACAGATGGCAAGGAAAATCAAGCTTCATAAATCCTTTGAAGAGCGTTCCCGACAACACCGTAACACCCAGCGTAATATTTCCTGGGGCACGGGTGTGACTGAAGGAATACCTTTTACCTGGGACCTGCTACGACCTGCTTTCTGGGGCTCATGGGCCGCCATTATTACTCTTTACCTCATCGTCAATCTGCTGCCTTACCGCTGCATACTGGCAACAGGACGCCTGATTGGCAAACTCATGCACCGCTTCTTCAAGTCCCGCCGCTATGTGGTTTCAACCAATCTCAAACTGGCATTCCCGGAAAAAAGCGATGAGGAGCGTGCCGAGCTGCAAAAACGTATCTTTGAAAACACCAGCATAGCCGCTTTTGAAACAGGTATTGCATGGTTCTGGCCCGACTGGCGCCTGCGCCGTCTGCTCATCATTGATGAAAACGAGCTCAAAAAAGCCCGTGAGCTTGGTGAGGCCAATACCCGTACCATTGCCTTTACCTGCCATATGGTTACCCTGGAAATTGGAGCCCGCCTCTATGCCATGGCTATCAAACCAGGTATTGGTGTTTACCGCAGCTCCGACCACCCTGTCTGGGAGTTCATTCAGGTCAATGGCCGTCTGCGCGCCAATCTTGCTCTGGTAGACCGTACTGACGTGCGCTCAATGGTCAAGGCAGTAATGAAAGGCTATCCCATCTGGTATGCCCCTGATCAGGACTATGGCCGCAGCAGCTCCGTATTCGTGCCTTTCTTTGGTGTTGACAAGGCCTGTACTGTAACCGGTCTGCACGACCTTGCCCGTATTAAGGATGTTAAGGTTCAGCCATTCTGGCTGGTACGTGAAAAGAACGGTTACCGTCTGCGCGTACTTGATCCTCTGGAAAACTTCCCAACAGACGACCCTGTTGCTGACACAGCACGCGCCAACAAGGTTATCGAGCAGATGATCATGTCAGACCCTGCCCAGTACCTGTGGATGCACCGCCGCTTTAAGACCACTCCAGAAGGCGAGCCATCCCGCTACCCTGACATCGAATAAGCCCTCCACGGGCAGCAGCGGCAGCTGCAAACGCAGCCGCCATGCTGCCCAGCCGCCAGACGGCAGCGTCAGCCCCACCAGACGCTGCCGCCGCATCATCCTCCACCCTGCCCCGCTCCAATCACCCAAAATAGGCAAGCATCATAAATCCTGCCCAGCTCTAATCCCCCATATACTCACGCTCTGCATCCAGCCGCCCCTGTTGTCGCCAAAGCACAAAACACACAGATCCCATCCATGAAACGCTGCTGCAACAACCTCCATCCCTTCACAGTCCACATCAGGCTGAAAAAACGTCAATCAACGAAGCCTCCGAATAATCCGCCCGCTCTGGCTTTATCTGCCCCTTTTGCGCGTCACTACAGTGCACAGCTTTGATCCCCCTTTGTGACGAGGTCTTCATTATTGGCCAGTGGCAGTGATGCACCTGTTTAGCCTTGATAACAAGGCTGTATAATGGCCATCACGCACGTGCGCAGTCTCAGGAGAGAGAGACCATAAATGCTTAACATTGCACAAGCCTCATTTTATTGAGAGAACAACACGTGCCCGACAGTCCTGCTGACCTGCTTTCATATTAACTGCCGTATTTGCAGATACGGCGAAAACAGGGGCCCTGTCTTTAGAGAATAAACCGTTTTTTTGACCATACTGAGGTTGCTTATGAGGCTTTCCCGAATCAGCAAACTGAGCTCCGCTACCGCTCTGGCAGCGGCCGTTGCCTGCGCGCCACTGCTCAATGGATGCTCCTCGGCCTATGACGAGGCCATGGCATTTGGAGTTATCACCGCCCTGCCATATGAAGTACGTGGCTGCGCCTTTCTGGGAAATGTAGATACCCCTCCACGCATGACCATTGAAAATGCCCGCTATGACCTCAAGCTTAAAGCTGCCAAATTGGGCGCCAGCCATCTTGTAGAGACCTATGCCTATGGCCAGCTGCTCAACCGCCTGAGCGTCGATGTGGGTGTTGCCCTGTCAGGCCGTGCCTACCGCTGTCCACTTGACGTTGGTCCCGTAATGAATAACCCTTATGGCCAGGCCCACATTCAGTACGGCCTGCCTCAGCCAACCCTCAACCTGGACGATCGCTACTTCTACTACGGCCGATAAACCAGCCATAAGCAGAACAGCAACGCAAAAGGCTTATTTCCTTGCGGAAATAATCCTTTTGTTCATGTTTGAAAGATGTCAGGGCACACCAGCTCAACCTGACCAGGCTCCAGTACACATCCCCACACATCATCCTGTACTGCCCCAGCCTTTCGCACACCGGATCTATGTATCTATAAATAACGTATGCATGCGCTCTGTATCACAGATTTTTTGCTAAACATTTCAGCGCATCAACCAATTAACTGTACAGGCGTTAACTTGAATACAAGTGATAAGAAACCGCTTATTCCCATGCAGACCCCAGCAGTGTTAAGATGGCTTATTTATGCTGAGGTATTAAATCAGAGGTCCAGATTATGGCAGTATATGTAAATACCAATGTAAGCTCTCTTAACGGACGCAGATACCTTAATAATGTCCAGAATCAGCTGACTACTACATACCAGAGACTCTCCTCTGGTCTGAGAATTAACAGTGCCAAAGACGATGCAGCCGGCTTACAAATCAGCAGCCGTCTGACAACTCAGATTAACGGCCTTAACCAGGGTAACCGCAATGCCTCTGACGGTATTGCTCTTGCTCAGACCATCGAAGGCGCCATGGACGAAATGACTGGCATGCTCCAGAAGATTCGTACTCTGGCTGTCCAGGCTAACAACGGCACCAATACTGCTGACGACCGCAAGGCCCTGCAGAAAGAAGCTACAGCTCTGGCAACAGAGATTACCCGTATTGCTCAGCAGACAACATTTGGCGGTGGCCAGATCCTCGACGGCGCCTACGGCGTAATGACCAAGGGTGGCGGCGGTAACCAAGGTGGTGTAAATTCAGTTGGTAAGATGACTTTGCAGGTCGGTGCTAACAAGGGCGATACCATCAGCTTTGAAATCAATGCAATGAAGTTCTCTCAGATCGCAAAGGTTGGTGGTGTTGCTGATAATGACCTCAAAAAGTTCTGGTCTGCAGCTAAAGGTATTGTTTTTACAGCATCAGGCAATATCGCAGATGCCATTTCTGGAATGGATAAAATGATTGCAGCTGTAGATTCAGCCCGCGCTGGACTAGGTGCAATGCAGAACAGACTGGAGAGCTCAATTCGCAACCAGGCAAACGTTTCTGCCAACCAGGCAGACGCCCGCAGCAGAATTCGCGATGCAGATTTTGCCGAAGAATCAGCCAATCTGTCACAGCAGTCAATTATTCAGCAGGCTGCTTCCTCCATGCTTATGCAGGCTAATACCCGTCCACAGCTCGGTCTTTCCCTGCTCGGCTAATATCCACATGGCCTGCGGCCGACACTGAATTTGAAAAGGCTCACTTCCTTATGGTTGTGAGCCTTTTTGTTTTATAAAGCAATAATAAACACGATAATTGCAACAAACAAATTGTTTTGTAACGCGTAACGCTTTCACCTGTGAAATCCAAATAAGACGGTGCTTTGTTCATGTTTGCTGCTCGAAGCACATTTATGTTACCAGGTATGTCATACCGTTTTACAGGCTCATAGCTTTGCCAGCCATTGTGTCACCTGTTAGCACGACGGCTTTGCCGTATTTGCACATGCTATGCCTCAGCCGGTAACGACGCCGTTCTGGAACTCGTTGCTCGAGCCTATGACTGTAACAGCAGCCATGAGCGCTCTCATGGTTGTGGTGATGGTTGTTGTGGCTTAGACAGAGTATTTAAGAATAAGAATAGTGCTGGGTTATGTTAGAGCAGTCTGCATGCATGGCTGTTGAGCCTGTCTGGCATGTGTATTTCGTGTTTTTTGAAATACATACAAATTAGCATGATCTGATAATAAAGCTGGATTTTTGCTCCATATATGCAAATATGAGTTCCCGATAAAGTGTGATCTATCTCATAGTTTTGATAAATAATGCATATATATTCATAATCATGTCTCTTCGGTATCTATTTACATCTTATTTACATCCTGATTTATAAGGACTTTACATACATAATCCCCTTTTATTTGCCGTTTATGCGGGGAGTTGCAGTTACAGAGCATTAGCATAATTTTTTAAAGATGCACAAAAATGCAAGGCATTCAGTGTGGTTTTATCGTGACGAGCACGTGCCACAAACAGCCTGTTTAATGGTTTTTAAGGCATGTCAGAGCTTATGCCCCATGAGGGATATTCATACGTAATTGGTTAAAGGATAAAGCCCCTGCATCGTTATACTTAATACAGGCAGCAGCTTTTACCACACCGTTATCTGCTGTCCATCAATGCTCCGGAGCATTACAACACCTGTGTTACATGGTCCAGAAGACTGCAGAGTTAGGCCGGTCTTTACCAGGACTTATAAGGAGAGACAGAAGCACAGACTGGCTGGTCCTTTCTGATGCATCTGAGAAACAGCAGGATCTGGAACATTTGATTGCTAATCAAATTTGCTCTGCGTCTTAGTTATTAACGCGCTTACGTCTGCAGTATGCTGTGCCCCTGCTCTGTTGAGGCGTCCTTTATTACAGGACAACAGCAATACTCAATCCGGTATGACAGTGTCGCATCAGCTGTGTAGTGCATGCTGCCATGCTGCAGAGCAATTGGCAGGCCCTGAAAGTAGCTTGCCTTTCGGCATTACTGTTAAATTGCCGATAATGCAGAGAGACAAACTCCTGCATCTTTTTCTGAAACACCTGAAATATTGGCTGGCAAAAACTGAAGGTTAGATAAATAACTCTCCTTCAGGGGACCAGGTCTCCCTAAACAGCCAAATATAGCCGCAAGCTGAGCTGAGTATGACCCAGACAGTCCTTATCCTGGCCTGTGTTTTATCAGAGAAGGATTATGGCTGTCTTTGCAAACAGGCTTAGCAGGCTTACCAGCTTTTACTGCTTAAACGGCTATCTGCAAGCATTGGTAAAGCCATATGATTTGCCTGATCTGACCGGCAAAGCACAGATAGAGCTGTGCCGGTCAGATCTCCTGTCTGAAAGCGCCTTTGATCGCAGGCGCTCATGTGCATGCCATGATCGAGATCCGGGCTGGGTCACAGAACTTCTGTGAAATACAGTCCCTGGAGAGATCGGTGCGCATGCACATCAGACATTCAAATGAGTTACATAAACTGCTGGCGGGGCTACATGCCCCGTCATGTAGCCCGGATCCGCAAGACCGGGCTTCCTATAACATAACTCCGGGAAAGGTCCGTACTTTTGCAGTTTTACGGAGTGGCGAATGTGAGCGTCCCTTCCCGGGAGCCTTAACTTTCGGTCAGAGCAAGGTTAGCTGCGCTGGTCGGCAACCTTACTGCCATCAGCGCAAGGTTAGCTGCGCTGACCGGCAGCCTCACTGCCGTAGGTGCATTGTTAGCGGCGCTGACTGGCAGCCTTACTACCGTCAGTGCAAGGTTAGCTGCGATGACTGGCAGCATTACTGCCATCAGCGCAAGGTTAGCTGCGCTGACTGGCAGCCTTACTGCCGTCAGTGCATGGTTAGCGGCGCTGGCCGGTACCAGATTGTCTTCTTCAGAATTAGCTGCTCTAAGCTGAGCAGTCTGTCACTTATTTTCTGCACTCAAGCATCAGGTCTAAGTAATAGACAGCTACAGCATAGCCTTATCTGGGATTACTGGCTGGACCAGGCATGGCCTTGCCAGTCTTGCCTTACATATCATTCTTGCAAGGATTTGCTTTCTTCTCCTTTAATATCGTCTTTTTCATGACAATTTTGAGTCAATCTTTATCGTTGGTGTTAATGACAGGAGTATGCATTAGAAATCCGGCAGACAAGAAAAAAACCATGGGCCAGGGGTCATGTAGCATATATTGTTGTACTTCTCGTTTTAGTTATTATATGGCGCCGTGGAAAATGTTCGAGGCGAGATATGTGCCATTCAGGCGGTGCCATGCAACGCTGTGCTGCGGAAATTGTTTCAGATAATTGCTTTTCCTGATTCGCTGCATCCTCAGAGAAAAATAAAGGCCGGACACGGTAAGCGTATCTGGCCTTTGTTCTTTATTTGCTCTGCTCTGCCATAACTGACTGGCATGCTGCTGCCACTTAGGCTGGGCCTGCTGCGCAGCAATGCGACTGGACTGTCAGTCTTTGTTGAGCACACTGCTGGGCATATGTACTGCCTTGTAATCAAGGCAATACACGAGACTGCTAAGCTCAGGTATCAGATTCAGGATGATGATGCTGTTGCTTATGCTTATGCTCATGCTGGTGCTTATGCTTATGCTTATTGCTGGTGCTTATACTTCTGCTTATGCTGCAACGCACACTGATACTGCCTGCTCATGCTGGCAGTGGCAGAGCTGGGCTGATGATGGTGTTATTTTGTACTTTATAAAGTGCCTGGTGGCAGGGCGTTAGCCTTGCCGTAGTGAGGCGGTACAAAGCGGGCGGCTGCGTCCTTGAAGATTTCATCAAAGATTACTGCCACATCCTCGCAGGCCTCAGGGCGGTCCTCAATGGCCACAATGCGAGGCAGGTCAGCAAGGCTGACGCGGTGGTAACACTCACGAATGGCAAGATAGGCCTGCTTGAGCTTTACAGTAGTATCTTCGGTAAGAATGCCAAGACGGGCACACTCATCAAAAATACGTACATTATCTGACCACAGCACCATGTCAGCATGGTTTGGAGCCTCACGCAGCAACAGGTACTGAGCGATAAACTCAATATCAACCATTCCGCCGCGTCCCTGCTTGAGATCGAAGAGCTTATCTGAGCTGCGATCAAGGTAATTGCGCATCTTCATACGCATGGCGTATACATCGTCACTGAGCTTTACCTCATCACGCCTGGTGCGCAGTACCTGATCACGAATACGGTTAAAGGCCTCAATAACATTAGGAGAACCGGCTACAGGACGGGCGCGTACCAGAGCCTGATGTTCCCACGTCCAGGCACGGTTGAGCTGATAGTTTTCATAGGCTTCGAGATCAGTCATCAGCAGGCCTGAGTCGCCATCAGGACGCAGACGCATATCCAGCTCGTAAATCACACCACCAGACATACGGGTGGTGCACAGATGCATAAAGCGCTGTACAAGTCGCTGATAGAACATGGCTGCAGATACAGGGTTATCACCCGTGGTCATGCCGTCATTAACGTCACGGATAAATACCATGTCCAGATCGGACTTGTAACCAAGCTCAATACCGCCGAGCTTGCCATAGGCAATAATTGCATAGCCCGGATCACTGGCGTCCTTGCCCTCAGGAGTACCGAATTTCTTCTCAGTCTGACGCCATGACAGCAGAGCAATTTCCTTAAGGATAGCCTCAGCAAGCCAGGTAAGGGCATCAGAAATCTTCATCAGAGGCAGAGACTGTGACTGATCGGACATGGCAATGCGAAGCACCATGGTCTTCTTGAACAGACGCAGCTCCTCCATCTGCTCCTCAAGGTCCTCGGGATCAATGCGCAGCAGGCGCTCATTGAGCCATCCCATGTATTCGGCTGTATGAGGCGGTGAGGTGAAATAGCGTGGAGCAATCAGCTCATCGAGCAAAATAGGATAGGCACTTATGAGCGCACCGGCGAAGTTGTTGCCGTTGAGCAGGTTAAGCAGCTTCTCACGGGTACCATCATTTTCTACCAGCAGCTGCAGATAGGTGGTACGCAGGGCTACCTTTTCAATCAGCAGTGATACCTTGTTAAACAGAGCCGGAGCATCCTTGTAGCGTGCAACACCCTTGATGATCTTAGGCATCAGTCTTACCAGGGTATCACGGCCTTTAGGTCCTACCGGCATACGGTTGAGAGTGTGGTGCAGGTTAATAATGCCCTGAGCCAGAGCATGAGCATTAGTAGTCCTTGAGGAAGTGGCACGACCTTCACTGCTGCTCTCTGGCATACCAGGCTCTGCCATGAATGGAACCAGCACAGGTTCAAGCTCATCAGCATTGAGGCTTGACTCCCAAAGCTCTGCGCTTTCAGCCAGCTGAGCCTCCCGGTCATCATCGCTGTCGCGCATGATGGAGACAAACTCCTGATGAACCATATCTCTGATACGACCCAGCTCCTCGGTAAGCTCCTCAAAGCTGCCCTTGCACATGCCTATGGCAACACGCATCTGATCCTTAGGGGAAACTGGCAGAGTCTGAGTCTGCTTGTCAGCAAGCATCTGGGTAATGTTTTCCAGACGGCGCAGGTAGATATAGCACTCATCAAGACGAACGCAGACCTCATCAGGCAGCAGCTGCAGCTTGCTGATATTGCGCAAAGTACGGCGCAGACTGCGCTCAACCATCTCAGGGATACGGCCACCGCGCATCAGCTCAAACACCTGGGCAATAAACTCAATCTCACGAATGCCACCTGAACCGAGCTTGAAGTTATCGCCAAGATTACGGCGGCGCACCTCAGATTCAATCATGCGCTTGAGCTTGCGCAGGGACTCAATGGCACCGTAGTCAAGGTAACGGCGGTACACAAAAGGACGAAGCAGTTCAATGAGCTCATCACCGTAATCACCCCAGCGGTGATAGTCACCAATGAGCTTGGCTTTTACCAGAGCATAACGCTCCCAGGTACGCCCCTGAGTTTCATAGTAGACAGAAAGAGCATCAAATGATGACACAAGCGGACCGGCATCGCCAAAAGGACGCAGTCGCAGATCGATACGGTAGCAGAAAGAGTCAGCAGTAACTTCACTTAACAGATTGGAAAGGCGCTGAACTACCTTGGTGAAGTATTCCTGGAAGGTGATGGAGCGTGAGCCGCCCTCGGTCTGGCCGTCATAAGGGTAACAGCACATCAGATCAATGTCTGAGGAGAAGTTGAGCTCACCGCCGCCCAGTTTACCCATACCCAGTATAAGCAGAGGCATCTGCTTGCCTTCCTTGTCAAAGGCATCGCCAAAGGCAGGCTTGAGAGTCTCGCGCACTACCTCTACAGTACGGTCTACTATGCACTCGGCAAGATTGGACAGAGAAACGAATACCTCCTCAATCTCTGCTGCACCGGTCAGATCACGCCAGGCAATGATAACCATGCGGCAGCGACGCAGCACACGAAGACGCTTCTTGAGCTCAATGTCGCTCAGACCGGCAACAATTGCCTCATTAACAGCATCTCCAGGATCAAGGGAAAAGGCAGGATCATCAAGCGCTCCCTGAGAAATCAGCTGAGCACACTCACGCGGATACTGAATGAGAGTCTTGGCCACGAACTCTGACATGGACAGGACATACATAAGGTCAGGACGGTGTTCAAACACATCCATCAGCTCAGGCGCAGCCCTCTGCCTGAGACGCTCATAGTAGTTCTGACCATCAGTCAGCAGCTCCTCAGGCAGTTCCGGCAAACGGGCCGGATTAGGGAAAATAGCATAAGGATAATCATTCAATACCAGCATGTAGACTCCTCAGGACAGCCAGTCGGTTATTACCAACAAATTATCCTGTACTCATACAGAATGCAAGTACCGACCGCACACAGCCGCATATTACGGTGCCTGTCCCCTTACAGCTCCACTGCAGGGGCAGCCGGGCTGGCCATGACTTTTGCCATTGCCATGAAGCTGGTCATTGGCACAGCCAGGGTGATATGGCCAGCTCCAGAAAAGACAGCTCCTGCATGTTGCGGGGCTTATGTGCCCTTTCATGCAGGAGCTGTAATAAAGTCCACGGCCGTTAAGACCTGGGGGGAGTAAGGACTACTCTTATTTTGAGATGGTCGCATGCTCTTTGTGTAAGACGGTACAAGGGGATATGCCTGGCCAAAGGCACTATGCGTGCCTCATATGCCTGGCTACAGGGGCCTATTGTTCCTGATATTCCCTTATCCAATATGTCCAGTATGCATGCAGTGATTTGCCTCTTTGATTCTGACATTCATGCCTGAATATGCCGGAGCATGTCAAAGGTCAGTCATTTTGTCAGAAAGGAGTTTCCAGTTTGGCGCCCCTGCTAAGGCAATATTCAGCACAGAACGCATCAAAAGCCTCGTCTGAAGGAGAAATTTCTGCCTTTATATTTTTATTCTCGCTTCTATAGATACTGTATACGCTAATTTTGAAATTTTTTGTCCCACCCCAGATCTATTTTTCTAAAATAATAGAATAAATTTAATCTATAAATCTAAATATGTAATAGCTTTATGTGGTGGGATCGACAACCTTAATTGGAACAGTTAAAGAAAACTTTTCATAATACGTTACCTCTCAGTTTTGCATGTCCTCACTAATACGAATGATCGTAAATCATCTTTAGTGAGGCTGTTTTGAGCTTAACTTCTACGTAGCGTGTCAGACTGATGGATTGCTAATGTCTAACGAGTCTACTACTGCTGCAGCCATAGCCGCCTCTCGTTCAAGCGTCTTCTTGTTCTTGCTGCCTTTAGGACGACCTCTGCGAGGCTTGTCAGACTCGGAGAATGCCCCTGCAGCTGACGATACCTTACCAGCAGCAGCCATAGCAGCCTCGCGCTCAAGAGTCCTCTTGTTCTTGCTGCCTTTAGGACGGCCTCTGCGAGGCTTGTCAGACTCAGAGAATACCCCTGCAGCTGACGATACCTCACCAGCAGCAGCCATAGCCGCCTCGCGCTCAAGAGTCTTCTTGTTCTT
>NZ_JALKIK010000027.1:0-69287 GCF_023050955.1 Anaerobiospirillum sp. NML120511 | reverse complement strand
CAAATAGCTTATTTAAGCCAATTTCAGCAAGTTCTATGCCTGAAAATTATCAATATTTTTGATTTGTCAAGGTATTTATGAACTATTTTTTTGATTTTTGAACCATGTCATTCATAATTTCGCCGTAACTCTTATGAAATTAGTGATATTGACGATTTTAAATATCAAGTGTTTTATAAGGGCAATGGTGAAGACAATGATGAAACACCATTATCAGCCACTGGAACCAGCCACTATCAATGAAAACATCTCAGTATTACTTGAATTTATTCAGGGCGGCCAATTTGATGCTTATATGTTCCCATCGTTTAACATTAGCTTGAACTTTGGCCCTCAGCAGTTCACCCACACTAAGACCGACTGGCAAATTAAGGACGTTTCTAACAATGTAACCATCTGGGAATCATTGCAAGATACCAGGAATCTAACCTCAATTAGATGCCCTAAGCTTTTAGAAGCTGAAACCTTCTATACATTAAACATTAAAGCCTATGGAACCAGGTCCGAAGCCCCTGCCGAAAGCAAAACACTTACAACAGTGTTTAAAACTGGCACAGTTTCAGGCATTGGAACCCCAGGCACTGCTGGCTTTGGCGTTGGTGTTGCGCCTGCTCACCTGTTAGAGCATTTAGGCTTAAGTGTAATGGACGGAACAACCATTCAAACAAGTCCTAATTTTGGCAACTATGTAGATAGCAACAATAATGTATACGTGTTTGTGCCTGCATTCTGCTATAGCTTTGACAAGGCTGAAACAGGCAACGACATTACAGCTAAATCGCCATCGGCTTTTGCAATCAGGTCTTTTGCAGAGTTTAACTGTAACGAAACAAAAGCCAATGAGGCAGAGTACATCTTACACCGTGCTTTTATTGACGGAGGCGAGGCTAAAGAAGGCTTTTTCATTACTAAGTACCTGGTTAGCAAGGGCAATAAGTCAGTTAGGAACGCTATTGCTATTTCTCTTACCAGCTCAGGCACTGATGCACCGTCTAAAGACAGTGAATTAAATACCGAGTGCGCTGGCGTTGCTTATGATGCAATTACAATTGCAAAGAAAATGACCCAAAACAAAGGCACTTGCGCAAGCGGCTTTATGTACTCTGCTTTGGCTATGCTTTCATATGTGCACGGCTTACATGCAACTTCTAAAGACAATTGCGCCTGGTATGATGAGGCAGGAACTGCTAATTATCCTAAAGGCTGCAATAACAATGCGCTGGGAGATACTGACGACAAAGAAATATTGTACGAATGCAGCGATACTCAAATCGCTCAAAAAGGCAATACAGGCGGCGCTAATCACTTTGAACGAACCACCCATAACGGCCAGACATGCGGTATTGCTGACCTGAACGGCCTTTTAGAAGAGGTTGCTTTAGGCGTTATCATGTGTAATGCCAGCTCAAACGCTGGCAAGTTCATGGTAATGAAAGACAGTGTTTCTATAACACAGTTTACTAAAGACAACGTTCAAGACGGCCAAACCACTCTATACGACTGGCAAAGCGCACCCCCATGCTATGCCGGCGCAACTGCCAATACTGGCTATTGCGCATATTGGGGCCATTCATCAGGCAATACTTTCTTTACTAATCACAATGGCATAAATCGGGCATACTGCGGCCTTTTCCCCGCTGTTAATCAAACCACCGCTAGTAATGAATTTGGTAAAGATTATGCGTATGCCTACTGGTGGAGCAGCTACCCCGCTGTATTGCGCTGCGGCGGCATGTGGTCGTACACCACTTGCGCTGGCGTGTTCTATCGCAGCCTCCACAGCTACCGCAGCTGGACGCACAGCAACAGCAGCTGGGGCTTTCGTGCTGCGGCCTATGGCTGATAGTTCTAATCTATGGAACTATTAATTCGGTTAACTTTGTACCTTATTTAGTATTGTCTATTGTTATTTGGCCTGTACAATGGATTTTGTCTTGCAGGCGGAGCAATTTCCCATATCCCCCTACTAAGGCGGCATGCACATAGTTCTAAATTTTGGGAAAGTTTTATTTTCTTTTCACCACTAACATGGCAGCACGTTCCTGATGACCAGATATCGATTTGCTGCCTCCGGGCATCCCCTTGCCCCGGGGGCGCAATGCTGGCACACCATGGCATCCTTGAGCCCGGCAGACTCAGCACGAGACTAAGCATGGCAGACAAAGCCCTGCCAGAACAGAGGGCTTGCCCCTGGCAATGATGCGCCCTGAGCGCAACAGTAAGCTGTCAGTCTGTCAGCTGCCGGACCTGACAGCAGCGCCACGCGGCCGTGCCTGCCTGCCTGAAATCTGCTGTGTTGCCTGGCCATGGCTCTGGTCGGGCACTGCGCTGTCAGGCAGGATTATCAGGTCAGTCGTCCTTGCGGTCGCAGTTGCAGCTGCCCTCAGAGCATTTGTGCTCAGTTCTCTTTACCGGGCCTCTGATGCCGGTAATGTCATGGCCCTTACGGGACAGATGATTGTCGTTGGGATTCCAGCCGCAGCTGCTGTTGCTTTTGCCATGATCCCCACAGCCGCAGTCATTGCTGTCGCAGCCACAGGAGTTGCCCGGGCCGAACATGCGGATAATCTTCTTCATGCCCAGATAAAAAGGAAAGGCAATGACTCCAATGATTGCTGCGATTACCAGGTAATTAATTAATGTCATTTAAATTAACCATACCTTACTTAAGTTAGCGATAGCTTATATAGTAACCGCCGCCCAGGTATTTGACAATATCTTTCATCATGAATTTGAGCCAGGTCGCCCTCACCGCGCCAGCGACCACCGGCATGACACACAGTCCTGACACGCCACCGCCCCACCCTCAGGCAATATCCCCTGCTGCATTACCAGTACCGCCGCAGTCGCAGCGGCCCTTGCGCCCCTTGCAGCCCCTGCACCACGGGCTGCAGGCTGCAGTAATGGGCTGGCCGTAAAGGTGAGTTTGAAGATAAGGATGTGCCGCTGTGACGGGTGCTGCGCTGCGCTTTGGTGTGCTGTGGGCTCATTGAGTCAGGTGCGCTCCCCGCCCTGTCACAGAGGTATTGGCTGGCGATAAGGATTCCCTTAGCTTTCACAGACGTGGTGCTTATCGGTGAAGTTCAGGGTGCTCTCTCATAGTGGCTGCCTGCCTGTGAGAAGAGGAAAAATGAGGTACGCTGCGCTGCGTTCGTCCTGTACGCTAAGGAGCGGCCCTGCGCGGTCTTTCAGAACAGCACGGCGGGCAAAGGGATAAGACCTGTCTGTGACAAAGGACTGAAGTGGGATGTAAAAGGCAGTAAATAAGAAAGAAAGGGTCAGTACGGACTTTATGAATTGGCTTTTGATGGGGCTGGACAGGTGAAAGCAGTGTCACTGCCTGCACCTTGAGCAAGGGCGGTATGTCAGGCCCCGTAAAGTAAATGCCCAGCTGCAATTGATGCCCGGGACGCAATGGCCTGACGGGTCTGGCCTGATACCAGAGGCAGGACAAGCCGTGATGCCTGTGGCTGGCCGGCCGGAAGGGCCGGCGTGGACGGCGGGAGGGCCGGCATGGCGGGCGGGAGAGCCTGCAGGGCCAGGCAGGCTTGAGCCAGGCAACGCGCGGCCTGGGCGGTCCTGGCATGGACTGCCCAGGTCATGGGTCCGGTGGCAGTGGCGGAGGATGGTGTTGGCAGGTAGCTTTTAGATGCCGCCGGTGAGGAAAAAGCCCAGGGCAAAGATAAGCAGCAGGAGGGCAGCAAGGCCTTTTACTACCATTTTGCCAATACGGGTGTTGACGAGGATATCGTGAGCCTTGCGGATTTTGGTCTGATCAAGGCGGTTTTGCAGCTCGCTGCGACGGAAGTCGCCATTGTCATCACGACGGCCCAGCACTACAGGAACGCCGGTAGCGGTATAGATATTAAAGCCAAAGCCAAAGGCATTTTTGAGTTTGACATCTACCTTGTAGGAAACCAGGGCATTGGCGCCAAATTCCATGACCTCACGGGTAAGACGCTGACGGGCCTTCTCTTCGGTACGCTCGGAGCGCGACAGTGCGAAAATGCCACGGTCGAGCACGTCAAAGCCCTCTACCAGGTCTTCTTTTTCGTACAGGAAGGTTGGAGGCTCGGCATAGTAGACATTGAGATCCTCAAGGCTCTCAGGATTGAGCACCTTGACCTCGATAGCCGCCTGACGCTTTTCCATCTGGCCGCTGCGGCGGTTTTTGACCTCAATTTCGCCAGTCTCAAAGGATACCTCGACATCCATCATCAGCAGGTCAGACTCTTCCTCACGGGCAATGCAGTCACGGTTAAACCAGTAGATATGACCATCATCACCCTGCAGGCGACCCTCACCTTTCTTGTTATCAAATGTCGCGATCCTGCCGTTCATATCCTTTCCTCATTCCTCTTATCAATATGAAAACTTTCAGTAATGTCTGATGGCGGCCCCTGCTCCCAGACGCCCGGCCAGCCCATGGCCTAAGCAAGGCTCTGGCTTGAGCCTGACTGCGGCCTGAGCCTGTACGGCCATCAGCCCCTGTACGGAGCATGTAAATCATGCCCTGGCCTGGCCGCCTGATGCCTGCCAGCAGGTACTGGCATTGAGCCATGTCGGCGTCCGTGGCCTCATGCCATGGCATGGTCAAGCGCTGGCCTTTCTTACGGCAATGTCTTTGAGCTGCCTGATTTAGCTTACCAAAAATGTCAGGCCTGCGCGGCTGACAAAACGCTAATTTTTCGCCTGTGAGGCTGATGACAGCCTGGCTGACAGCCCGCCTGTGCTGGCTGTGGTGCCTGTGCTGCCAGCGCAGCGTGCGCCCCTGCGCTGCCTTGGCTCAGCAAACTGCAGTCACCTGTTAAGAGCCGCCGTATGGGGCTGTGCATTTACTTGCAGCCATGGCTGCAAGGCTGTGCGGCTCTGCTGGCCCTTTCGACCGGGCAGAGCAGCTGGGCCGCAGCACGGGCTGCCCGGCAGTCAGCGTGCTCCTGGCCATGACTGCCAGGTGAGCCAGGGGACTGGATCGGGCTTAGCGGTAGCTGATATTTATCTGATAGCCAAAGACCTTGTTGACCATACGTACGGGCTTGCGTTTGCCACCCACATCAGCATAGGAAATGATACTGATAGCCTGGCCCTTACTGTTGGTGACAATGCGGTCCCCGCCTCTGTCAGTTACGGCATAGCCCGGGGGCAGCACTGTGCTCCATGCGTCGGCCGGAGCAAGAGAGAGCATGACATCAAGCAGTACCTGCTCAGGGCGGGGCAGTCCCTTGAACTCAACAAGCATGCTGGTATGAATACCGTTGCTGTCATAACGGGCTGTAAAGAGCTTAATGCCCAGAGGAGCTGAACCTGCCATTAAAAGACGCTGGCCATCAGCACGGAAAAGCACATCAATACTCTGATTGATCGCCCCATAGCTAAGGTTCAGTACCTGGCGGCTTTCCTGAGGAGGAATAACTGATGCCGGTGGCAGAGCTACTCTGACGCTGCGGTCAAGCAGCGGCCAGTAAGTACGGCTCTGGCCCTGGCCCGGGCCCTGGCCATGGCCTGGTGCTGCAGCAGCGGCAGCCCTGCTGTGAGCTGGCATGGTCCCCAAGGTCTGACTGCGTCCCTGACTTGTAGACCGTGCAGGCTGCTGTGCCGGGGACTGCTGCAAGGCCGGCTGATTAGCCCAGGACTGGACCTGATCCATGGCCGGCTCTACGGTCACTGCAGGCAGAGCTGCTGAGCCTGGGGCTGCCGGTGCTACCTGGGCTGACGGCACCTGCTTATGGGCATTGTAGGCTCCGTTGCCCAGGCTGATTACCGGGCCTTCTTCATTGCGCAGCTGGGCGGCAGTCATGCGGCCGTAGCGCAGCTGGCCTTCGGGTGACTCCTGAGTGTTGGGAGCAGTGCGCCCTGCTGTAGCTGCGGTGGGGCGGGCGGCCTGCACCTGCGGATCAGGGCGCTGGGCAGCTGTACAGCCGCTTAATAATGGAAAAACAAGAGTTGTGCTGATACACAGCATCCATAAAAGAGAGTTTCTTTTCATTCTTTGTTGTAGTGATATCACTTTGTTTCCGGAGAAGCCTGGTGATTTACGGCTACACGCGTCAACGGTATTCAGCCTGACACAGCTGGACATTCTGTAAAAGCAAATAATAAACGCTCCAGACCAATAAGCTGTGACAAAGAAAAAGGCTGTGCTTTTCCCGGTGAGAAGAGCACAGCCTTTATTCATGTAAGGTCAGCCTGACGCCTGTAACTGGCCCCGGGGATCATAAAGCTCCCTGAAATGTGGTCAGATTCTGTAAAGCGTCGGTGCAGCCTTAAATCATGATGCCCCGGCCAGAGCCGGGCAGGCCGGGCTGGCCAGGGCCGCCGTTCAGGCAGAGCCGGGCCTGCCCGGACCGGGCCGGTCAGACTCTGCCTGTCCCGTGGGGACGGGCGTGGGCCTGGCCTGTGAAATCAGAGGTCGCCAGGTACGTTGCCGGAGCGGACAGCAGCAGCAAAGCGGAGCATGCGGTCCAGAGGCTTGAGTGCCTCGAGGCGTACATCCTCAGGAACCTGTACGGAGTGAGCCTTGCGTACTTCCTCAGAGCCCTCCAGGGAGTTGATGATCTTGCCCAGAGAGTTAAGAGCCATCCATGGGCAGCGGGCGCCGTTGAGGGTGCCTACGCCATCGCGATCGCCTACGGCGGCCTCGATGAACTTCTTGTGAGGGTTGGCCTGCTGCATCTTGTAGAAGATACCGCTTTCAGTAGCCACGATATAGGTCTGGGCATCATCGGTCTTGGTGAACTCAAGCAGCTGAGAGGTAGAGCCTACCTTGTCAGCAAGAGCCACAACCTCAGCAGGAGACTCAGGGTGTACCAGCAGCTTGGCACCTGGATTGTCCACCTTCATCTGGGCAATGTCATTGGCCTCAAAGGAATCGTGCACAATGCAGCGGCCCGGCCAGGAGTAAACCTCGGTCTGAGCATTATTGGCAATGTAGCCGCCCAGGTGACGATCCGGAACCCACAGGATCTTCTCACCACGGCCCTTTAAGTAGTCAGCCAGCTCCACAGCCAGAGATGAGGTCACGATCCAGTCGGACATGGCCTTTACCTGAGCTGAGGTATTGGCATAGGCAACGACGGTAGCATCAGGGTACATGGCGCGGATACGCTTTAACTCAGAGCCCTTACAGCACAGATCGAGCGAACACTCAGAACCCATGTCCGGCATTAAGATGGTCTTTTCAGGAGATAAGATCTTGGCGGTCTCACCCATGAAGCGCACACCGGCAACTACAATGGTATTTGACGGGCTTTCCTTACCGACACGGGCCATCTCCAGTGAGTCACCGATAAAGCCGCCGGTTTCCTCAGCAAGGCGCTGAATAATTGGGGCTGTGTAGTAGTGGGCAATCACCAGGGCGTTGTGCTTTTTGATTACCTCTTTGGCCTGGTCATAAAGACGACTGTCTTTTTCGAGCTCCTCATCAGACATTGGGGCAGGAAGGTCAAACTCCTGCGGCATCTGTATATCTTTGAGTGTGATTAAAGACATTTGATCCTAACTCCTAAGTTGTATGCCCTGCCCCAAAGGTCAATGCAGCTGACAGCCGGGCGTAGAAAGATAAAACGGCTGCCGGAGTGCAGCTGACAGCAGCGCTGTCGGCAAAACCATCAGGGCAGTGCATGGAACCTGCAGAGGCACACCACATTCAGCATGCTCCCCTGCAGGCAAGTCAAGCTCCGGCCGGCCGGTCAGCAAATATGACAGGCACATACAAAAAATGCTCAGATTGCGCCTGTGCGCACTGTGAGCATGCCGGAACACTGGGCTTATGATCGCCACCATGGATCAGATTAACAGAGCACAGCATAAATGCACAGCCAGAGACTGCTTTACAAAACAGTATATTGCAATGCATGGCAATGCAGTGCAATACAGCGCTGCGCTGCAGCAGCGCAGCGCGCTGCAATTGGGGCAGTACCTGCCCTGGCGCAATATGCTTTATAAAACAATATGGCTGAGAGCTGGTGCCTTTTAAGCTGGCATGACGGTGATCGTGAAGTCTGCCCCTAACCAGACTTGTCTTGCTAGTTGCAGGGACAGACCAGAGCGCTCAAGGTGCACAAAAGGCCACTTGCGTGACCTTTTGAAACCTGTGGACAGTCAGTGACAGATATCACTGACAGCAAGCGCTGACTATTCTGCTTTGAATTTTAGCGGGGCAGCACCGGCTTTGACAATGGCATTGCTGATATTGTCAGTATTACGCATGGCGCCCAGAGCTCTCATGCGTGAGGTGCAGTCCTTGAGGCTGAGTCCATCATCGAGCTGCTCGTTGCCTTCCTGGGCATCAAGGCACTCGTTGATCATCTCACAGGACAGCGGCTTATTTTCATCGCTGTCGATAATAAGACCTTCACCCATCAGTGTTGCAGGCAGGAAGCACTTGAGCTTTTCAGAGCTGGTCATGATTTCCACCAGATGCTGCACACCATTGAGGCAGTAGATAAACTTGAAGCGGGCTCCCTGCTGCTCACCTGGGTGAACATCGCAGGAATCAGAGGCACTGCCCATTAAGGCAGTTCCCTGTGCCTGACCGGCGCTTTGCACCAGCTGAGTCTGCATGGACTCAATCAGGGCATCAAAGCGGCCTACTGCAGCAGCCTTGTCCTCAAGCAGGCGTACGGCATTTATCTGCAGGGCATTGAGGTCTACTGTGTCCTCCCAGAAAGGAGAGTGCTCCTTGCCGGTAGGACCGTAATGCTCATGATCCTCATGGGCAGTGTCCAGTGACAGTGCTCTGTAGGACTCATGATTGCGGGCAAAATAGAGTTCCTTGGTGTTATAGCCGGCGTAAGCAAAGGAAAGATCACACAGATTGAGCACGTGCTCCACGTCAGCCATGCCGTCTACGGAGACCACACGGAAGACATGATGCTTAACACCCAGAGTAGTAATCTTCAGTACGTACTGCATAACAGAAATTAACTCCTACTTTTTAACTTTGCTGCGACCGCCGCGTCCGCGTTTTGAACCAGCTGACTTTTTCTCAGATCCGCGTGCTGCGTCCCCTTTCCTGCTGCCAGCGCTTACCTGCTCAGCCCCAGGGGCGCTGTCCGGCCCCCTGCCCGTGGCACTGCCTGAGGCAGAGCTGCCTGAGGCAGAGCTGCCTGCAGCGGCTGAAGCGGTATCTGAGTCAGCGCCCGGTTCGGCTGTCAGTTCAGAGCCTGATGTCAGTGCCAGTTCGGCATCCTGAGCCTCTGTCAGCTCAGTGTCAGCCCGGGCAGTGTCCGTCAGTTCGGCACCTGTCTGGTCAGTGTCAGCAAGGTCAGATCCTGACAGGCCTGTAAGGCCGGCCCCTGAGTCATACGGCTGGGAGGCAACTGAGTCATACTCACTGGTGAGTACTGACTCAGGGGCACGGCCGGTATTTGCATCTGCTGAACGGCAGACATACTGCTGATCCTTATGACTGAGCTGCAGCTGCAGGGTATCAGTGTCATCATCTGGTGACGGGACGTATCCGGCAGCGGCAGTACCGGAAGCGGTCTCCTGTGTTGCCCTGATTTCTTCAAGGGCTGAATTTTCGTCAAATTCAAAGCCATTGTCGCGCATTGCGCGTTTAATATCATCAGTGCTCAGACCTTTTTGATCCAAAATATCAAAATGGTTCTCTACCAGTGCATCAGCAATGCGTTCGATATCCATTGGATTGATATTTTTTTCAGCCAGGAAGCGCGAGAAGCTTTCCATCTGATCGTAGCTCATGAACATTGGCTCTTCGTCATCATCAGAGTCATCGTCAAAGTCATAGTCGTACTCATCCAGATCCTCAAGCTGCTCTCTGAGCTCCTCCTTGCGGGCCAGCTTCATGAGCCCTTCGCGCATTCTTACCTGATCTTCGGCAATACTCATGGCGAGGGCACTGGCAGGTGATAGCTGATCGACAGTCTCATCACCATCAACTATGGAAAGGTCCTGATGGAAGAGCAGGGCACTTACAGGTACATAATTGTCGTCCTCGCCCGCGCTTTCACTGACGGCCCTGCTGCGCTCACGATCGCGCTCCAGGGTCTCGCTTTTAAGCTGACTGTTTTTCTCAAAAGACAGGTCCTGCCACATGTCGCCGTAATTGTCATAGCCGCTGTAATCAAGATCATCATTACCTGAGTAGTAATACATGTACTCATTAAACCTGCGCTTGAGATCTTCATCACTGTCCTCACCTTCAAGCAGTGACAGGCCGGCTGTTACCTGATCTTCAGAGACTGAAGAGTCCATATCTGCGTAAGATACATACTCACCAGATCCAGCAGCAGCACCATCAGGCATGCCTGCCCCTGCAGGGGCAGGTGCGCAGACCGCAGCAGCTGCAGCTGCGCTGTAGCTTTCAAGGGCCGATGCCAGATTATCAGGCAGGTCCTGCTCAGACTGGGCAAAGGCCTCAAAGGCCTGACGCTCATCATCGCTGAGCTCATCAGACTCTTCCCAGTACTCAGACTCATCATCCCCGTACTGGCTGTCATCCCTGTACTGGCCATCAGACTCGCAATTTTCTGCATCTGCGCCATCTTCATCAGCATAGCCATAGCCATAAGCAGCACCAGCGGCCTCAGACTCTGTCAACGAGCCGGACTGAGATGCCGGGGCTATGCCAGAGCCAGACTCGGCCGCAATCTCTGCAGAAGCCGGGTCATGGTAATGCCCCTCACCCTGCTCTTCCTTGCGGTACTCATCTTCATCTGAATCATACTCATCGTACTCATCCTCATAAGACTCCTGGTCATAGCCCTCCCAGTACTCAGGCGGGACTTCAGGATTGAGTACATCCTCATCAGATATTTCCTCGTCAGAAAGCTCCTCATCAGGCTGGAACTCAGGATTGAGCACATCCTCATCAGAGATTTCCTCGTCAGAGAGCTCTTCCTCTGTCAGAGCCTCAGGATTGAGTACATCCTCATCAGAGAGTTCCTCGTCAGAAAGCTCCTCATCAGGCTGGACCTCAGGATTGAGTATGTCTTCATCGGAGATTTCTTCGTCAGAGAGCTCTTCCTCTGTCAGAGCCTCAGGATTGAGTATGTCTTCATCGGAGATTTCCTCGTCAGATAGCTCGTCATAGCCAGGCTGGACTTCAGGATTGAGTATGTCTTCATCGGAGATTTCTTCGTCAGAGAGCTCGTCATATCCTGGCTGGACCTCAGGATTGAGCACATCCTCATCGGAGATTTCCTCGTCAGAGAGCTCTTCCTCTGTCAGAGCCTCAGGATTGAGTATGTCTTCATCGGAGATTTCTTCGTCAGAGAGCTCGTCATAGCCTGGCTCATCTTCAGACGGAAGCTCGTCTGACTGGTACCGATCATGCCCACTGCCGTACTGACCGTCATCAAGGTACTCATCGTCCTGATGGTATGCGTCAGCTTCAACGTCAGTGCTTTGGGCGGCATAGCCAGCATCTGCATAGTCGCCAGCTTCGTCCTCGTAATCTTCGTCGTAGTCTGACGTATCTTCATCGCCGTAGATGGTTTCTTCTTCGTCAGCGTAGCCGGTATCGTCCTGGTCGCTGCCGGCGGTACTGTCTTCATCTTCGTCATAGCCGTCAACGTCTGAGGCGTAGTCGGACTCGTCCTCCATGCCCTGGGCCCACTGCCTGAGCTCGTCGGAGCTGAAGATGTAATTGCCATCTCCTGTGGTCAGGACATCTTCGTCGCTAATCTCCTCGTCATCATCGCCCTGATCCTCGTAGCCGCCGTCACCAGGCCCGTCATCCAGGTGTTCGTCCCGGTCGGCGGCAGCAGCGCCCGATGCGGATGCTGCTGCGGCCGCAGCAGCTGCAGCGGCGGCGGCCGGACCTGCTGAGAGATCAATGCCTGCGGCTGCGGCAGCAGCGGCGGCCTGCTCAATCAGAGCCTCGCGGTGTCCGCAAACGTGGCTGATGATGACGTTGGTCAGGGTGTCAGAGAAGTTGTCCTCATCGTAGATAAAGTACTTGAGACCCATGGACCTTGCGTACTCATAGCATGCAAGGCGCAGCTCGATTTCCTCACTTTCCTCCTCGGAGTCAGGATCGGCTGTCTGCAGCTGCACCAGCGACATGTTATGCATGGCAAGAGCATCACGGGTGCGTCCGCTGAAGACCAGGCGGTCAGCAACGTCTTTGAGGCCGCTTGCTTTCTTCAGCGGGCAGGCAGCAAAGTACTGCTGGAAGTAGTCATAGTCTTCATCTGAAAAATTCACCTGATCACGGTATGAGCCCAGTGTGGTGCCGCGCAGGCCATGATATCCATACAGCTCCATGCTGCGGCGGTCAAACTCACGGGCCCTTTGCTCAGCCACATCAGACCATGGGCGATCATCAGTGATATCAAGACCGGCAGCCACATACTCAGCTGCAAATGGAGAGTAGACAAGTCCACCTGATTCGGCAGCTGCGTTGAGCGTATCCTGCATGCCAATGAACTTGAGCGTCAGGGCATCAAGCTCATTGCGCTGCCCACGGGTCAGCTCCTCATAGGAGCAGCCCTGACCATAAACAAGCTCGACGTAGCTCAGGCGGCGGCAGTCCTCATCGCCGCTCAGGCTGCTATGGAACTTGGCAAGGCGCACATCCTCATAGGCAAGCTCAGGACTGTCAACCAGCAGACCTGCTGCAGTGTCAGTCTCCACTGGACAAAGAGCCAGGCTGTCATGAGCAGTTCCTGAGTGCAGATGATTTTTCAGGGCGGCGGCAGCTGGCAAGCCCCTGTCGGCCGCCGTGCTGGCGGCCGGAGTGATGCCGGCTGATGAGCTGGCGGCCTGATTGCAGGCGGCTGACGTGCTCGCGGCCGGGGCTCTGGTGGATGGGGTCTCCTCCCCGTCGGCTGTAACGCCCATGGTAGAGCGCTCCAGGGTGGCGGAAATGAGGTCCAGCACTGTGCTGCCTCTGGTCCACAAAGGATGGCGCGGAGTGACATGACCTATGTCCATGCCCTTGAAGCTGTGCTGATAGAGCCAGTGCATGACATTAGGTGCACGGGCAAGCATGGTGCGGCTGTTAAAGAGATCGTAAAAAGCCTGATGCTGCATGCTGTCATCGAGCATGACCATGTAATTGTGGCTTTGCAGCTGGCGGGCTGTTGCTGAAGTCAGTACCTTGTAATAACGCGAACGGCGGGAGACCTGCTCATCAGAGTAGTTGATGAGAGCTTCCACCAGATAATGCTTGGGAGTGTCCTCAGGGAAAGTAAAATGCTCAGCGACAATTGCTGTTTCTTCGGTGACAGCATTGACATCACAGCGGTAGAACTCTGTAAGCTCATCCTTGTTTAAGATACGCTCAAGAATGGAGCCTGCCAGATTGGAAATGGCGCTGCCACGCTGTGAGGATACCTCAGAGCGCTCAAAACGGTAGCGCCATGACTCATAGACTGTGTTCTTAAATGAGCAGTCCACCAGATCCGAGCAGCCAAAGTAATATCCCTGAGAATAAAGGGCATCTAGGAACTGCTCCTCACAGCCAAGGCGCAGATCCCAGGTTTCATTGGCAGTACACAGATTGAGTAACATGTATATATAGACATGCAGCGGGTTCTCGTCCTCATGGAACATCCATGGACGGGTGTACTGATACTCAAGCTGCTCATCAAACTCCCAGGCATGCTCAAAGATACGGCGCAGCAGTGGCGAACCGGCAGCTCTGACACGGCTCCAGCAGGAGTCCGAGCCGTCATCACTGGCTTCATCCATATCATCAAAGTCAGGCCCCAGCCCCTCTGAAAGGACAGCTGCATCAACCCCCTCAAGACCAGGAATTGCCATACCAAGTCTGCTGCTCAGGAAAGACTTAAGGCGGTCATAGATAAGGTTTTCATCATCACTGCGCTCATTGGTAATTACATCAGCCCCGTCATTACCCATGCGCGCACGCAGGGCACGAACAGCCGAACCGGTGCCGGAGAACATACCGCCGGTGCCATCACTGCCTTGCTCTCCCGCGCCCTCTTCAATCACGGCACTGACTGCAGCTGCGCCATTGCGCTGCTGCTCTTCAGCAGGATCATCCCACCATGATTCGCCTGGATTTATGCCATAGGAGCGACCTGTGTTTTTAGAACGCCTGCGGGCCTTTTCAATCACCTCATCGGGATCAGAGGCGTAAGAAAGAGTAAAGAGACCGCCCTGATACTCCTTTCCGGAAATGAGATCACGCAGCAGCTGCTTTTCTTCAACAGTAAGATGACGGCGTGCCATGGCAGCGCTGCCGGCGCTTAGCAGAGTATTTTCCTTATCACTGTCTGCACCGGCCTCATCAGCGGCAACAGCTGTCAGATCCTGCAGATCGCCGGGCTCGTACTCATAAATGCTTAAGGCACTGAGGGCATCAGGTCCATCAATCTGATCATCAGCATCATTACCATCAGAGCCATTTTTACCCCTGCCCCACAAATCTTTGAAGCTGGTGCTGATACGGACATGGCTGTCATCAATAAGATCGCTCTGAGCAAGCCCCAGATCCTCTGGAGTCAGCTCCACCTCTGTACTGGAGGCCTGGCGCCTGCCGGCCTTGCCGGCCTTGTCGGCAGTGCCGCCCCTGGCGGTGCGGCCGGCACGGCTGGAGCGGCCGGAGCGGCTGCCTGACTTGCTTGTGGCGCTCTCAGTGGTGCGGGCGCCTGAATCCTGGTCACTGTCCTCTTCAATGTGGCGCATCAGCTCATCGGCCAGCTGATCTTCGTAATCATCATCCTGATAAATACGGTGTGCAGAGCTTTCTGCTGCAGAATGGGAAGCTGCACGGTCAGCTGCGGCACGCCCGGCAGCGCCTGCAGAGCTGCCAGCTCTGAGGGCGGCGCGGGTGCTGCGGGAGCGGCTGCCAGAGCTGCTGTCCTCTGCTCCTCCAGTGCCGCTGCTGACAGTGGCACTCATGGAGGTCTGTTCACGGCTGTACAGCTGTGCCAGAGCCACTCCCATGACATCAACCTGATGCAGGGCATAGTCGTAGCTCGAGCGGAAATGTGCTGTTAAAGGAGCTTTTTTCCTTTCATCGTCATCATCAAGAGCAGCGCGGTCCAGAGCAGCCTTATGACGTGCAGCATCCTGAGCGGATGCGTCAATGAGCTGCTCAAGGCTTACATGCCAGCGACGCACCGCATGCTCAGGGTTAATGCCGTAAATACGGGCAGTATTGATATCACCTGCCTGAAATGCTGAGATATCAGAACCCTGCTCCTTACTGATGTCCAGACTGTTAAGACGGCGGCTGCGGCTTAATACCCTGTTACGCGACTCAGGATCAATGGACTTTAAAAGACGGTAAGGCAAAAGAGCACAGCCAGGTCCCAGCATAGACAGAATGTCTTCGCTGCAGGTAGAGCTGTTTTCATAGAAGGTATAGCTGATCCACTGACCGTCACTGCCCAGCAGGCGCTCGATATTGTCCATACCGATAATACGCTCAATCTGGCAGCGGGCTATTACAGCCTCACGATCCACAATGGCAGGCAGGCCGCCCCTGCTGGCAGCAGACTCGGACTCACTGTCATCGTAAATCCAGTCCGACCAGTCGTCATACCAGCGCTTTGAGTCTGAGGACTCATCGTCCCAGATGCTGTCATTTGACCAGGCATTATCCTCTGCACCGGTGCTGCCCCGGGACTGAGCGCCGATGCTGCCCTTGGCATCAGCACCAGTGCTGGCGCTTGCGCCGGCGCCTGTGCCGGCACGGGCGATGTCACGGGCCTGTGCTCGAGCTCTGGCTCTTTCCAGAGCGCGGGCACGGGTACCGCCCCTGCGGCCGGCTTTGCGGCGGCCGGCGCGGTCGGAGCTGGCGGAGCGGGCGCTGCCATTGTCGCCCTCATCGTCCTCGTCGCCATCAGCATCATCAGGATCAGGCACTTGAGGAACCATGGCGGCCAGAGCGGTATCACTTACGGTAAACCAGCGGCTGCGCAGCTCAGCATCTGCTGTGCTCAGATCGTTTAAAGTACGGGCCAGATTCTTGAGTTCATCACGGGCTTTTACTGCTTCTTGCTGGCTTAAGACCAGATCAGGGACAGGATCACTGTCACCTGATGAATAGCCGCTTTCAGGGTCATACTCAAGGCCATCAATGCAAAAACGTGGTCTTCCGGCTACATAGCCATTGCTCTCCTCTAAAATCAGAGCCTTGAACTCAGGGAAGCCCTCCAGATCCATGGATGAGGAAAACTCCTCAAATCTCTGGGAGCGCAAATCAATCTGCAGCACATCAGTGGCAAACCTGCGGGCCGTCTGAGAGCTGTCGTCCTCATGGAAATACTCACTATTGAGGTGGTAGCGGAAGGCATGGCTCTGGACGTAGTACAGGAAGCGCTCACGGGCGCCCGGGGCTCCTGTCAGCATGTCGCGGGCCAGCAGCGAGGCATAGCTGCGGGCCGGGCCATTGGCTCGTCGTCCAAGCTGCCAGCCGTTGCGGCTGAAGACCATGGACTGAACCGTATTCCAGCCTCTGGTCTTCATGAAGTACAGATAGTCGATAAAGGCCTTGAGGTAGATACGGCCGGCAATGTGCTCCTTGATAACCAGTTCCTGATTCTCAAGCAGACGCGGCTCAATCTCAAGGAGCAGACGACTGCGGTCAAAGCTGTTGGACTGCAGTATCAGCGTGCTGGTAGGACCAAAAATATCAACCTCATTGAGATCGTCCATGACCTCAGAGACATCCTCCATGCTGGAGTGAGCCTCTGCAGCACGGGCAACACGGTCATCACGATGCCGCTCGAGCTCTTTGACGTAAGCATCAACAAAGGATACAGCTGCTTCCTGGTTTTCCTGGATGATAAGGGAGTTGAGGCGGTCTTCCTGACGGCCCAGCTGCCTTACCCTCTGCTCATAAGAGTCAGATCCCTCATCACCTGAGAGCACATCAATGGTTTGAGCGCTTATGGCACTGCCACCGTAGAGCATGCCCGACAGACCACTCTGAGCAGAGCCTGGCATGTCATCTGCGCCCGGCTCAACAGGAGTACCTTCCCCTGCTGTCAGATGGTTTTTGAGAATGAAGTCACGCTCAAGTCTTGCCTCCAGTGACTCAATCATGGTGCGCAGCAAATCACCGTCAAAGGCACGACGGGCAAAGAAGTCGGCCCATCTGGTGACATCCCTTTCATAGGATTCGACCATGGTGTCATTAAAGACATCGCCATAAGGCATGACTGTCAGGTGATCCATGCACAAATGGGTAAAGCGCGCAGCGGCACTGTCACCTACATTGGCAAGGTAGCGGCACATGTTCAGGAACAGCTGGACATTAGGGCGTCCCCTGCCACGCAAGGCGTTGAGGGTAAAGGCATACATGGTCTCAAGGGTAATGCCGGCACCCTCGCCTCGCACAATAGCCTCAAAGACCTCATCTACCGAGTCAGCCTTATCCAGAATGTGACTGCCACGCTTTTCCATGCACAGACAAATGTTCAGTGACAGAGGATAGGTATCAAGATCGGCACGGTAATTGGCCATGACCGAATCAATGCCTACATGATCCTGACGGGAGTTGACTGTAATATCGAGCTTGCTGGCCAGAGGAGTCAGATAGGATGGCAGTGAACCTGACATGTACCAGTTGAGCAGCAGGGCACGTTCAAGCTGGCTGGTACCGTGACTTAAACAGACAAAGATACGTGTGACCAGCTGGGCAATCTGATCATTGCCAATCTGACTGCCTGTGAAGGCATCAGGATCAAAATCCTGCTCTTCAAGCTGATGGAAGGTGGCAAAATTGCCCTCCATGTCCGTGCTGTTAAAGCGCAGATAATCAAGCTCGGACTTGAAAAATTCGGCATGGGAAATGGCCTTGAGAACATCTCTTTCCTCATCGAGCTCCAGATCAATCTGACCGCTTGAGAGCATGTTGCGGCGCAGCATGGAGTTGCTGAAGAACTCATGATTGCGCTCGATGTAGCGCATAAAGTAGAGGCTGTTAACCGGCAGCACACCGCCACGGGTAGCCAGCTGTCGCAGCGCCAGCAGAGCATCAACACGGGTAAGAGCCAGCTCTTCGAGGTATTTGATATAAACCACGAAAGGCAGAGGCTCAAAGAGCCCGGCAGCCTTAAGGGACTCCAGTTCGCTCACGGCCTCAGGCACGGCAAGACGTGCTGCATAAAACAGCCAGGTATGTGCCTCGGCAATACGGTCCTCATGCTCGCGCAGTACCAGATAGGACTCATAAAAACCGTAAGGACGGTGCATGAGGAACATCTGGAAAGCAAGACGGCTGCGCTCGGCATCCATTTCGTTTTTGATGAAGTAATGGCTGAGCTTCTTGTACAGCGCACCTGCCTGCATGCGCCCGCCCATCAGGGCATAGAGATCGCTCTCATCCTCATGTTGCAGAGCATGGGAGATTTCTGACAGGTAGGAAATTGATGAAGCATTACCAAGACCGGCACTGGTACGGTAAAGCTCGTCAAGATAAGGCTCGGTTACCGGCGCAAAATTGCCCTTGTATGAAGACAGATGACCATTGAGCAGGTTGTACCCCTGTTCACGGTGGTCAGGTGAGAGCATGCCTGTCTGTAAAAACAGAGCTGCCGTGTCCTCACGGGAGAACTCAGGACCAATGAGATCATCGGCATTACTGTTGCTGGCGGCATGAGGAAAAAGCTGATGGTAGAGCAGATCAGAGGGCGAGCTGTGCGGAAACAGCACTGAAAACTCGGCCTGATCGATAGAGCTGATGGAGCCGCCCCAGTTGGTGGTCATGACACGGTAGACCGCCAGACAGCCTGCCGGATTGTATTCAGCCTTAAGGCAGCGGGCCAGCAGACTGGTAAGCAACAGAAGACTGTTATGGTAGAAGTCACCCATGCGGGTGTTCTCCTCCACCAGATCACAAAGGTAGATCAGGGCATTGCTTACAATGGTGCCAAAGACCGTACTTTGCAGACACTGACGGCCTTCATGCTCAAGACCTGGGTCCAGGGTTGGATTGCGCTCCAGAATCTTTTTCCAGGAGTCACTCTGGGCGCTGAGGGCACGGAAATAGGCAGCTGTTGAGCTGTGAGAAATGTGGAAATCGTAATTGTGGTACAGACGCAGCGAACACAGCGGCATGTCAAGGCAGGTCATGCCCATATGAAATGCCAGAATGGAGCGCATCTGATAGAGGAAAAAGAGCTGCCCCTCGCAGTTGATCTTGGAGTCAAAGAGCGCCTGGTAATACTGGGAGCGGTAGGCTGAGGCCAGATAGTTGCCGCAGATATCGGCATAAATCATGGCTGAATAGCCCATGCCTATGTTCTGCTCGCCAATAAGCTCGCCATAGGTAAAGACACGTCCAATAAGAAAAGATGACAGTGCCGGAGTGCCAGGAATTACAGGAATAAAGCCATTGTCACCCAGCAGCCAGATGTCACTGTCATAATCCTCAGATCCTGACGTGCTGGCTGCAGCTGAGGCAGCAGCTGAGGCAGCAGCTGTGGCAGCCGCAGCCCTGGCAGCAGCCTTTGCTGCCGCCGCTCTGGCTGCCGCCAGTGCTGCAGCGGCCTCAGAGTCATCATCCCCGTCATCCCTGTCAGCCCCTGCCCCATCATGCGCATCTGCACCATCGGCCGCGTCAGCAGCGTCCGCTGCCGCAGCTGCAGCTGATGCAGAGGTGGCTGCGGCCCCAATTGCCTCATCATCGTCAGCGCTGGCGGTCTCCACGGCCTCATCAACAGCCTGCTGCTGAGTCAGAGCATAGAGATTACGGCGCTCAATATTGATGAGATACTTACTGTAAAAAGCCATGAGCTCACAGTAAACCTGGTCATTGAGGTAATTGACCTCGGCACTCATAGGATGGCCGCAGGTAACGATACCAGGGTTTAAGGACGCAACAGCCCTGTCCACCGCCTCCTGATGATAGATGTGGGTAGCCCACTCCTTCATCTCGTCGGTAAACTGATGCTCAAAAGGATTTTCGGCAAGGGTTTTGTGGAACTTGTCCCAGGCATGACGGTGCTCGGCGCATCTGGCACTGTTGAGAGCCTCTTCGTTTATGAAGAGCTCGTAGAGCACAATAGGAGATTCCTCACTGTCCTCAACGCGACGGGAGGCATCATAAAAAGCCTCAGCACCTGTCTTGCAGGCATAGACACCATGCAGGTAGCTCAGCACTCCGGGCACAAAGTCAAATTCAAAGCCCATGCTGGGATTGAAGAACTTGTGGCTGGCCTGCTGGACGTAGAGATCGCCAAACTTGCGGATAAAGGTAAAGAGAAGATCCCGGTCAGATTTTGAGTCCACTACTGTGGTGAGCACTGACTCCAGGTAGCAGAAGTGCATGCCACAGGGATCAAGTTTGCCAAGCTCACTGCCATTATTGTAGACAGGCTGGGAAAAGACACTGTGATCGTCGTAAATCTCACCTGCCTGCTCACTGTCGGAAAATACCGAGAAATCTGAGGTTTTGACAAAGCTGCCGCGCATGAGGATAAAGAGCTCAATATGATTTTTGAGCTTTACCAGAGCCTCATAAATGCGGAAATCACTCTCCCTGCCGGTCTTGTGGGCAATAAGATAGTAATAGAAGGTTACTTCGTCATAAGCCTTGGAGAAATGGGAGTTCTTGATATCAAAGATTTTGACAATGTTCAGCAGCTCTTCTTCATAGCTGCTGTAGGCATCCACCACGGTACGACGAACAGCTGAAAGCACAGGGTCGCCACGGAAGTCAGCCTCCTCGGTAAAGAGCCATGCCTCCACCTCATTGTAGGGCAGAGTGATATTGTGCTCTCTGGCAATTTCTTCAATTGACTCGCTGAGCTCTTCATTTTTGATACATGACTTAAAGCACTGCCAGCACTCTAAAATCATCTTGTCGGTCAGCTTGGGAATACTGCGCTTAATAAGGGTACGCAGCTGACCTGCAGTGATATTGCTGTACTGCTCGGCGCCCAGCTCTTCAAGCTTGCGATAGAGAATAAGATCATTGGCCGCAGCGGCAAAACCACCGAGACTTTCCTGACCGGCCACCCTGGCCATCTCCTTTTCAACCAGCTTAAGCTCATGAATAAGGGCACTCATGTCCATGGTGCGTCCCGAGACATGAGTAAGTCTGTCAATCATGACCCGGCGCGGATCAGATCCCGGAAACTGTCCAGATATGGCTGCAGCATCTTCGCCCTTACCGCTCCGGCGCGAGGCAAGACGGGTACCCTGAATCATGGCATGAGAAAGACCAATGCCCGAGTTGAGCAGCGATCCAATATGCATGTCAGAGCCTGCTGCCTCATCCTCAGTGAGATCAGTGCCTACATCAATGGCGGCCTCGCCCCTGCCATTGCTGTCATCAGCAAACTTACTGTCATCAGCAAGCGCACCGTCGGCAACGTACCCGTCATCTTCACTACCCCCATCGCCCGCGCCAGCTTCGCCCCGCGCACTGCCGGTGCGGCTGCCACCGCTGCCTGCGCGGCCGCCTGCGCGGCTGCGGGATCCCCTGGCGGACCTGGAGGCACGGCCAGAACCTCTGCCTGCCCTGCCAGATACTCCCTCAGAGCTTTCAGCCTGCTCATCATAGACGGAAGCTGCGTCATCGTCAGATACAGATGCTGTGTACTCATAGTCAGCAGCGTCAGTTGCAGCCCCACTTATCCCACCATCATCTATCTGCACCAGCTCATCGCTGTCATCATGGACAGAGACAGCTGCACTGTCGGCCCTGCCAGAACTGTCGGCTCTGTCAGTGCCATCACGAGCTGCGCCATCGTCACCATCTGCAACATCTGCAGCAGCATCTGCACGATCAGTAAGATCCTGACCGTCAAAGGCGGCACGACGACGGCGGGCATGCTCTCGGGCATCACTCATCAGCTCATCGGAAATCAGGCTTGTCTGAGCTGTGCTGTCATCATCCACGAAAATGTCAGCTGCGACTGCCACCACAGAGTCATCCTCTCTCATGTGATCGGCAGGCATGTCTGACGCACTGTCTGCAGCTGCAGCAGTGTCAGTGTTTTTCTTGCGGGAGTTACGCGTCCCGGTGGCTGAGCGCCCAGCTGCTTTACCGGCACGACCGGCAGCGCGAGAGCCGCCCCTGGCAGCCTCAGCGCCCGCACCAGCAGCGGCCGCTGCTGCGCCAGCGGTCTGTTCGCCGGCTCCGTCGCAGGCGCTGCTGTCAGCCCCCAGGGCCTGGCTGTCGACGCTCCTGTCAGACTGGCTGTCGGCGCTGCGGGCGGACCGGGCGGCAGCTTTCTGAGCGCTGCGGCTTTCAAGATCGGCGCTTAAGGCAGCTTCGAGCTCCTGATAAACAGACAATTCGTCATCGGGCTGAACCCCGGTGCTTGAAGACCTTGAGGAGCGTCGCTTGCTGCGGGTAAGGGAAGTATCCTTTTTCTTTACCGCAGAGCGTGCTTTTGAGGATGAGGATGAAGATGGCACAGCATGTCCTTCGGGTAAAAGCCTGTGAGCTCTTAAGCCTGATTCAGAAGATGGCAGAGGTCGGCCCGCATGCGGGCCATGGATCACTCATTATAGCAAATAGCTCCCATGGCATCCGTAAAGCCCGGGAGCGCTTGCGGCCCGCGTACGGCCCGTAGCGGCGCCACTTGCGCGCCACCTGCGCTCCATTTGCGTGCCATTAGTACACCTGTTACTTTCCTGAATATCAGGCTCTGATTCGTGCAAAAGGCCCCTTTTGGACCAGCCATAAGCAACAGTGCCCCCTTAAGACGCAAAAACCCCGCATCCGGATAAGGATTACGGGGGCATTGCTTCAGTCGGCTGCCAGGTGGCGGCCATCATATGAATAACTGATCTATGGTGAACATAACTGCATTAAGGACTCCAGCTGCCTGTCTGGCAGCAATGTCCTGGCACCATGGCTCAAGGCCAGGGACGAAGGACCAGGGCCTGGCCGCCACAGCATGGCTCAACCATGCCGGGCGGTCATGGTCTTACGTACCATGACCATGCCTGCCTGCTGTGCGGTCATGATACCGTCATCAGATCTTGAAGAACTTGAGCCTGTCTATCAGATCGTTGAGGCTGTCTGCTGTGCCCACGAAGGTGGTGCGGGCATTCTGAGCCACATTGTTAACCTCGGTGGCCGCATGGGTAATGTCCTGCATGTTGTTGGAGATCTCAGATGAAGCAGTGGTCTGCTGGGAAGCTGCACTGGAAATCTGAGTAATCTGGGTATTTACATCATTTACAAAGTTGAGGGCATTGGACAGATTCTCCTGAACACCGGAGCTGCTGGAGGCAACTTCAGACATGCTGTCCAGGTTTTGCTGCATGGCCTCGGTAGCATGAGCTGTCTCTATCTGAATACGGTCCACCATGCCTCGTATTTCCTGAGTAGAGGCTGTGGTACGGTTAGCAAGGGCTCGAACCTCATCTGCTACCACGGCAAAGCCACGACCGGCCTCACCGGCACGGGCAGCCTCAATGGCAGCATTAAGGGCCAGCAGATTGGTCTGAGCAGCAATCTCATCAATGGTGCCTACAATGGAACCAATCTTGAGAGCCTGGTCTACAAGAGACTGGATGGTGGAGGCATTCTGCTTCATGTGCTCATACTGATCCCGAATAGCGTTGGTGGACTCGTTAACACTCTTCATGCCCACACTGGTCAGATCAGCCGACTCCTGAGATGAAGCGGCGGCATCCTTACAGTTGTTGGCAATATTGGTAGTGGTAGCCACCATCTCATCAGCAGATGCAGATACGGCAATAGCCTTGCGCTCGGTGCGCTCCATGGCCTCACAGATATTCTGAGCTGATTTTTCCATATCACTCATATCAGCATTGACCTTGTCAGCAAGGGTGATGACATGAGCAATGGTCTCACGCAGTTTGGCTGCCATGGAAATCATGGCATTGTTGAGCACACCAAACTCGTCTTTTGATGATGGAGCAAACCTGTAGTTGAACTCACCATTTGAAAGTGCCTGTGCTGCAGTGCACTGAGCCTTGATGGCGCGCTGGATGGAGGAGGAAATGACAAGTGCAATGATGATGCTGACAATAAGCTGTATTGTGGTCAGGGAAATAACCATGATAAGTGAACCTGTCTGAACCAGCTCTTCAGAAAGGTCTTCAATTACTATGAAGCGTAAGGCCACCACCTTTTCGATTTCTGCTCTCATGGTGGTAGACAGAGGAGCCAGCACATTGAGGTAAACCTCAAGGGCCTCATAAGGTCGGCCGGCATTAATAAGCGACATTACATCATTTTCAAAGATTCTCTCGTACTCAAGAGCCTGATCCTTGAGGGCAAACACTATTTCTTTCAGACCAAGACGGCCACCCAGAGCCTTGGTTGAGGTAATGAATTTGTCCATCTCCTCATTAACCTTCTGCATGTTTGCCGGAGTCTGATTGTTTGGAGTCAGATAATTAATAATGGCTGCGTTGGTGCTTTCAAAGGTAGTCGATGTCAGGGCAATACGGCGGTAATTACCAGTAATGATTTCTGAAACCCTGGTAGCAGTTGAAATGGAGCTGTACATGGCATTGATTGACAGGCCGGATACTATCAATGAGAGCACCATGACCAGACCAAAACAGGCCATAAGCCGGACTTTGATGGAAGAAGAAGCAAAGAAACTCATAATTAAACAGCCATATGCGTATATGCCCGTCAGAGCTGGCCTGCCAGACCGGACACAGCCGGTAAGGCTCAGTCTGCCTCCAACAGCAGGAGCGCCACCACATGCATAAAAAGCAAAAAAGTACAGCTGGTACAGATCCGCTAAGTTATCAGGGAAGGCTCCACTATGAACGCTTATATTGATTGGACCAAAAACAGGATATCTGCCCCTGCAGCCAGTACCGTCTCTGAGGGCATATGACCGGCGCCACGGCGCCTGCCACAAGTTACTCAGATGCTGATACGTATCCCTGCTGCATGAGCAAAATTTAAGCACTTGTCGAATCATCCCTGAGAGCAGTCAGGGGAAAACAGAAAAGACCGTAAACAATCAGACCGTACGCAATCATGCGCATCACAGCACGCAGCCACAGCCACAGCCACAGCCACAGCATCATGCCGCATCACGCACTGCGTCCTTAAAGAACAGGTATTACGTTCCAGAGCCCGTCCTCATGCCAACATACACACGCTGAGCCGGGACTCATTCACCCATACCCACATGGATCCTGGACAAGTTCAGCCATGGCCACATTGGGCCTGAACCAGGTCGGGCATGGCTACATGAGCATAGACCATTGCGGGCATGGGCTCTTTGAGGCATCAACAATGAGCCACGGCCTGTTGAGGAACAGTTTTGTGAAGTTAAGGCTGCGTCCTGCTGCCTGGCTGTGCGCAGGAGCAGCTCAGGCTGTTAAGGAGCGCAATGCTATCTGGCATACATCACCTGCTCCGGGAATGAAAACTACTTGCAGATATGACTCCGGATCAAATCCAGCATTGCTGTCATGCTGACAGTTATGAAAGACCATATAGCATCAGCAGTAAGAGCAGTCAGAAAAGACGGGCAGCATGCCATAGTGAGTACGACCTTGACCATTACCGTCCCTGTCCGGCTGAACTGCCGGAACCTGACAAGAGAGACTGATGCGCCCCACAGTCACGTACTCACAGCAAATTATTTTGTCTGGCTCATTTGCGAGCCTGACGGAGTAAGCATCTCCTTATGATTCATATTCGATTGTTGTTGCCCCTTTCATTGCAGCCATGGCACAGAGGCTTTATGTCTGCGCTGAGACCAGGAGGGCTTTGTTTGATGTCAGAGAAGCTGTAGAGCCACATATTTCGCGGCCAGAGCGCCATGCTTTTGATGTCCGGGCTGGCTGTAGCGCTGCTGATATCGCGGGCCTACTGCCATGCTCCTTATGGCCAGTCTGGCTGCAGAGCCGCATTTGTCGCGGCCAGAGCGCCATGCTTTTGATGTCCGGGCTGGCTGTAGTGCTGCTGATATCGCGGGCGTACTGCCATGCTCCTTATGTCCGGGCTGGCTGTAGAGCCGCATTTGTCGCGGCAAGAGCGCCATGCTTCTGATGTCCGGGCTTGCTGTAGTGCTGCTGATATAGCGGGCCTACTGCCATGCTCCTTATGTCCGGTCTGGCTGCAGAGCCGCATTTGTCGCGGCCAGAGCGCCATGCTTCTGATGTCCGGGCAGACAGCTGCCCCTGGTGTCACTGGCTGAACTGGCCACCTTTTGATATCACCTGGTCCCATGGCATTATCTGGCTCAGCAGTGTCTGATGAACTTGCTCCCTGTTGATGTCTGCGTCATTTAGCTGACTGGCGCTGGGTCCGCCTGGTGTTTTTCATTTTTCCGTACGGCCGGCATGGCTCAAAAGCATGTCAGGCCGGGCTATTGTGCTTGCAGTATGTTAAGCCCATGTAATAGCAGAATATTGACAAAATAACGCACAGATGCAGTGCTGTCAGTAATTACAGGTTTGATTTGTGACGAATATGACCTTTCATGTGTCACATACCTGGTGACAGCGTAAATTAAGGAACTTCAATTCAGTATATCCTGTCAACGCACAGGGTAATTATTTGGGCCATGTCAGTGCACCTGAGGCCGGAAAATAACAGTGCATGTAACCGTTTTTATACCCCTGAAATAACAAAAGGCGACTGTCCGTAAACAACAGTCGCCTTTTTTATCAGCATTACGCTTGATCTTTACCTATATGTTATCCCCACCATGCCCGTGCCCATGTTCCCTTGAGTTTTACCCGCAAATCAGGGCACTCAGGAACATGGACTGACGGCCACCTGATAAGCAGCCGTACTGGCTCAGACATGATGCCATCACTGATGTGCAGCACCGGCCTTGCCGGGCCTCCATCCAGGCCCACGGCCAGGGGCCACACTGAGGCCCAGGCCAGGGCTCTGCTGGAGCTCAGACCGTGGCATGGATGGTGGTCTGGGGCTTAGAAGCCCTGGAAGACAAAGCTTAAGTGGCAGTCGCGGTTTGGAACCAGGAACTGCTCGAGCACTGGAGCGCCCCAGCTGTCGTCACCGCCTACGCCCATCATCTCGGAGTTGATCTTGAGGATAGTGCGCTCGTAGTCAGGCAGCTCAAATGGATGCTGGGCCTCCTCAATCTGGTATGGAGTCCATGGCAGAGCTGAGAAGTTGAAAGGACGCTCAATGCTGGTCACAATCAGACCGTGATCACTCTTGGAGTCACGAACGATGAAGTAGCGGGTATCGCAGTGTGTGCCGCTCTCCTGAGGACGCAGATAGACCTCAAACTCGTCGATAACCTCATTGGTGTAGTAGCCAAGCTTGTAGCCGTTCTTGCGGTCAAAGTAATTGGCGGTTGGGCCGCGACCGTAGAACTCAAGCTGGCTGAAGCTGGACTTGACTGGCATGAGCATGCCAAATTCAGGAATCTCTGGCAGACCCTCGGCCTTTTTGTAGTCAAGATCAACACGAATCTGACCTGTTGGGTAGACTGAGTAGATCAGGTCAACAAAGGCCTCAACTGGCAGAGTAGCCAGCTGCATCCTGAATTTTACCTGTACGCACTCCCTGAGGCTTTCGGCCTTGTGTTCAACGCAACGGGCAAACTGACCTGCTGAACGCCATACGGCATTGCGAAAAGGCATCTTGTTGCCTCGGTCATTGTCAGTAGGAGCACGCCAGAAGTTTGGCTTAGGCATGCCGCTTAAGTACTCAATGCCATTTACCTGGTAGCTGACCAGACCGCCGGCACCTACTGAGAACAGGACACGGAAGTTTTCGCCTACTACGCCGTAGTTAAAGCCGGTTGAGAGCAGCTCAAGACCATGCTCCTTTTCAGGCAGGGTTACATACTTCTCAGGAGAGTGAATAACAGACTGACCAAAGGCTACCTTGTGACCGCTTGGGCCCCATGCAGTCTGGCTCTTCAGGCACAGACAGGCACGCATCACATACTCGGCGGAAGGATCAAAGCTGTCACCACTCAGCACGTCCTCGAAGGCGTCAATGTGCAGCTCAGTCTCAACAGTCTCACCTGGCTCTACAGAAACAATGTCATCAAAGGTCTGGATACTGGTACCATTGAGCAGCAGCTCTATGTGGAGTACGTACTCATCAGCATTGGTAAACAGAGAGTGATTGGTGATGGTGATGCTGTTGCGTGATGGTTTGATGTCGAAATTCTGATAGTTGAATTTGACCTCATTTATCTTGGAGGTAGGAGATCCGTCAGCATAGACAATACCGTTACCGGAGAAGTTGTACTCGGTTGGGAAATCGTCAAAGTCGCCGCCATAGGCATAGTACTCAACACCGTCCTGATTGCATACGAGGAAAGCCTGATCCTTGTAGTCCCAGATAAAACCGCCCTGATAACGTGGCTCAGTGCGGGCCAGATCGGTGTAAAGCTTCATGCCGCCGCAGGACTGACCCATGGCATGGGTGTACTCACACATGATAAAAGGCTTCTCAGGGTTCTCGCTCAGGAACTTCTTGATGCCGGCAACAGTGGTGTACATCTGGCTTTCCATGTCGGAAGTGCCGTTGAAACGGCGGTCATGGAAAATGCCCTCATAGTGGACCAGACGGGATGGATCACGCTCACGGAAGAAATTGGACAGATCAAAGAGAGTCTGACCGCCAAAGGATTCATTACCGCATGACCAGATCAGCACGCAAGGATGGTTCTTGTCACGCTCGAGCATGGCGCGGCCACGGGCGATAACGGCATCGTGCCACTCAGGGTGGCCATCAGGCAGAGTGTACTGAGTATGGGTAGCCTTGCCCTGAATCTGCCAGGTACCATGAGTCTCAAGATTGGTCTCATCAATAACGTACAGACCCAGCTCATCACAGAAATTATAGAAGATGCTGGAGTTTGGATAGTGAGAGGTACGTACGGCATTGATATTGTTGCGCTTCATGGTCAGCAGATCTTCGTAGATCTCTTCTGCAGGTACGGTACGGCCGCCTACAGGACTGAACTCATGACGGTTAACGCCATTGAACACAATGCGCTTGCCGTTGATGTGCATGATGCCGTTCTTCATCTCAAAACGGCGGAAACCAATTCTCAGCTGGCAGGCCTCGAGTGCAGACTCATCAACTTTGAGCATCTGGTCGATATCGTCTTTGACGTCCTGACCTTCGCTGACATAGTTTATGGACTGGGCAGTCTCAGTGGTTACTACCTGGCACAGCAGGGAATACAGATTTGGATGCTCGGCAGACCATGGCTTGATATCAAGGCCGCTGATATCGAGGCTGAAATCAAATTCATTGCCCTTGCTCTCATCAGAGCTGAACCAGCGGGTAGCACGCTTGCCATGCTCGTCAACCAGATGAATCTGTACGGCGCCAGGAGCGCTCAGACGTACGGTACCGTTTAACAGTGGACGGGTGCAGCTTTCATCAAGAGTGGCCCTTACGAATATATCCTCAAGGTGAACAGCTGGCTTTGAGTACAGGTAGACACCACGGAAGATGCCGGACAGACGCCAGAAATCCTGATCTTCAAGGTGAGATCCTGAGCTGTATCTGAAGACACGTACTGCAAGACGGTTCTGACCACGGCGTACGTAAGGGGTGAGGTCGAAATCTGACGGGGTAAAGGAGCCGGTGGCATAGCCTACATAGTGGCCGTTGAGGTAAACGGCATAGGCTGAGTCAACGCCCTCAAAGCAGATAAAGCAGTTTTCCCAGTTCCACTTGCTCTCAAAGAAAGTAACGTATGAGCCTACAGCGTTAAAGCGGGTTGGGATTTCACCTGGCAGTACTTTCTCACGGCCATCCCATGGATAGCAGACATTGGTGTAGTGAGGCTTGCCGTAGCCCTGAGTCTCAAAATGGCCTGGGACACGGATGGAGCTCCAGCCGGACACGTCAAAATCGTCATTTTCAAAGCCCGCAGCCATCTGACCGAAGTTCTTTGCGTAATGGAAGAACCAGTTGCCGTTGAGACTGTGACGCAGCGAGTTCTCAGTGCCGTCCAGCAGCTCACGGTAATTGCTGAAACACTCATGATCTGAATGAGGAGCAAGACGGTTCTGCTCATAAATTTGAGGATTCTTAACTATGCCAAGATCAAAATCAGCCATTGTGGAGACTCCTTAGAATAAAGAAATGATCAACCAAACACACAAGCTGTGTCACAGTCATATGAGGCCACCACAAAGCCCCTCTCTGCTCTGCACTGAGCTTCTCAATGAGCTCAGCACCTGGCTCCGACTGTCTCAGAGCGCTCCTGAAACCACAGGGCGGCAGCGCCGGCCCCTGCCGGGAGCCCATCCGTTTTTCGTCCGGAGATACTTCCCCTGTCGGGCAAAGAGTTCATATGCCTGATAACTGCCTCTGTCCTTTGCTGACAGATGCAGCCAAATACAGCTGATAAAGCGCAGGCAACACGGTAAAGACCTCAGTCACTGACAGAGTCTGAACCTGCAGCTATGCTCGCTCAAAGCAGCAGGCAGCCGGACTCAACCAGGTCATACCTTCACCATTAAGTGTGCTTACTGTGCTGTATTGCTGCCGGAAAATTCACCTTACTGTTCCCTGTCATGTGCCTCATGCTGTGTTCATGCGGCTGACTGCGGCTCCTCCACCGTCAGTACCATGCAGTATATGTCCTGTTTTTTCACCTGACATGAACAGGATTCTCACTTCCCGGACAAGGGATAATGTTAGCAAAAAACAGCGTGCCTTTTTCCCTTTGTTGGAACTATTTACGCAATTTATTTCCACTCTCACAAAAACCTGTGTCTTAACTCCAACCCCCTCGTCCCATACATACATTCCCCATAAAAAAGCCAGTTAAACCCGGATCAGGCTGGCCCGGACCACCTTATTTTCCCCTCCAGTAAAGCCATGAAAGGCCGAACAAATTACAGGCTCCATACCAGCGTGCCCCAGCCCCAACGACCAAAGGCATGTCCCCCCCCTGCCGACAGACATGCCGACCACGAGACAGACAGAAATGGCACCCCTGTCGACAGACATGCATGCCGCTCATGCCTGCAGGCATGCCGCCCCCGTCAGCCGTGCACTTTGTGCCGGCACAGCACAAATGACACATCTTTTAGCGTGGACTCCCCTGACAAAAAAGCAAAGGCAGCCTCTGATACGTTCAGACAGCTGCCTTTGCATTAGACAAATTACCGCATGTTATGCCACGTCATCAATGCTGGCAGCTGCATGCTGTCATGCTGCAGCTGCCCGGGACGTTACCCAGGTGCAAGGACCTCTGTCATGGCACCGCGCCAGACAGGGTTGTGCCATGGGCAGAGCCTGTGCAGGTCACTATGGGGCTTACTTTTCGTTAACTTTGACCACGGCGCGTTTCTGTCCCCTCATGGCTTCATCATCGTATACGTCGCTGGCAATCTGATCGGCTGCCCCTTCGGCCTGACGACGGGAGTTGATGGCGTTGATCTTCTCAAGATTGCTGTTTTCATCAAGACTGATGACCCCTGCAAGAGCTGAGTTGGCCAGAGCCTTTTTCTCCTCCTCGGTCACAGGTATGTTCTTGCCTGACCACCAGCGGCTGTCCGGGCGGGCAGTTTTAAGACGATTAAGTCCGACCAGCATGCTTTCGGCAATCTTGCTGTCAGGCTTTACCAGGCCTGGAGCAAAGAAAAAGCGCAGGCCACGCGGGGTAATGATGAAATTGGACGGACTTAGCTCTGTTGCTGATATAACCACAGGCAACAGCGGAGAGTTGTACTTGCGGTAATGGGCCTCGATGGCGCGTGCACAGAGCATGGCGGCCAGCTGGTGGTTTTCAAAAAGCTCGTTAAAACGGATAACACGACCAGTGGCTGTTTCAAAGTTGATAGTCTCGACCAGCAGCTGCTCCTTTCCACCGGCAATGCGCTGACGGAAGATACTGAACATGGTCATTAACTTGTTGTCAGGATGAGTGTACACACTCATCTGAATGTGCTGCACTGACTTCTGGCGGTTAAGACTGCTTTTGAAATTGTCCTTGCTAAAAGGATCACTTTCATCGTAGTCAATGCTGATATTGCTCACCATTTCGCGCTCAAAACGGCGGGCATAGTAGTTGACCAGACGGGTACAGGTGCTCTTGAGGGTATCCTCTTCACACTTGGCTGGCACCTTGATGTAACTGATGCTGAAGGAGCGCTCAAGCACCAGCTCTTTGCCGCCACCTATGTCACTTGCTTTGGCAGCTCCGCTGTCGAGAACGTGACTTACATTGTCTGAATCGCGGCTGCTGGCTGCATTGTCATTGCGGTCAGCGGTGGCTGTTGCCTTGCTGGCGGCCTCACGGTCGGCCTTGCGGCGGGCATCATGCTTACTGGCTGCTGCAGCTGAGCGGTCATAGGCGCCCTTTAAACTTGCAGATGCCTCATCTGCGGTCACCGCACGTGATGCGATAACAGCTCCTGCCGAAGCGGCGCCAGTTCCAGCAGCTCTGCCGTTTGCGCTGCCCCTGGGGCCGCCCGTGTCTCCGGCACTGCTGGTATTTTCAGAGAGCAGCTGCTCCTCAAGAGCCTCAATGGCACGGTCAGCCTCAACCTTGCTCAGGCTGTTGGCGTCGGCCAGCGCCTCGGCGTCGTGTTTACTGGCAGCTGAAATGGATTCATTATGTGATGGGGAAGTTGCTGTACCGTCTGAGGCATGGGCGGCCATCAGGCATGAAGCGACGGCAACAGCGCCCGCGCCTGCCAGGGTCAGGAGCTTTCTCCATATCACATCAATGTCATTGATCATGGCAACCTCATCGATAACAAAAAACAATAATACTGAGCGTCACCTGGCGGCGCTGCCGCCGGGAATTGATCGGCTCATAAGCCCTATTTTATCAGCATCAGCTCCATCATGACCGCATCTGTTCAACACCTGACCACCAGGGCATCATGGAAGTACACTCCCGCCCCTGCACCGTTCCGCAGGAGCGTCCATGTGGGGGCATACCGGGGCATGCCCCGCCTGGACAGGTCACGCCTTGGGAGGACATGCCTGGGCTGACCAGGGCTTTGCTGTAACAGCAGCAGGCTGGGGCCTTGCTAAATGCCCAGCACAGGCAGCAGGGCCTGATCGTAGCTTTCTTTCAGGCGCTCGAATTTGATGGTATTGGCAGCAGAGGTTGAGGGCAGAGCAATATGGGTAAAGGGCAGTTCAATGCCCTGAAGACGGGGATCTTTAAGCGTATGGCGCTCAAAAAGACGGGCTGACAGACCGCCATTGGTGATAACGGTTGTTATTGAGGGGTAATGGCTGATAAGGCCAATGATGTCGGCACAGACAGGATTTTTGATATTGGAATCAAGCGAGCCCACTCTCTGACAGCTGGCGATTACGTCCCACATGGCAATGCCCAGATGCTCAAGGGCCGCCTTGCACTGTTCAACAGTAGCAAGCGGCTGGGCATCCTCAGGGGCAATACCAAGTGAGCGCGCATAATACAGGGCAATCAGCCTGAACATGCGGTTTTGCGCATTGGCATAGTAAAAGCCCTGCTCCAGGCTTTTGACCGAGGGCATGGAGCCCAGGATCAGCACGCGCGCATTGTCGGGAACAAAGGGCTCAAAGCCATAAATGCGCTCACCACCGGCCCCGGCCTCAGCCACACCGGTTGCCGCTGGTGCAGCTGCGTCAGCCACAGCTGCAGCTGACCCCCTGGAAGATGCAGCTCTGGTACGGGCAGCTGAGGCAGTCCTCTTTTTGCTGCCCGCGCCAGCCTTTGCCCGAGTGGTCTGAGATGAGCTTTTTGATGTGGACATAAGAGCTCCGTGCTGAAAGCCATGCGCTGCCCCGGGGATGAAAGCCATGCGCTGCCCCCGGGGATGAAAGCCATGCGCTGCCCCGGGGATGAAAGCCATGCGCTGCCCCCGGGGATGAAAGCCAGAGGCTGGAATGCCCAGGGGGCAGCCATTGTGGGCATGCCTGGCAGATAATGGTTAACGGAAGACTGCGCCGTCAACGCGGGTAATTTCGTGGCCGCTGCCGGTTACGATTTGCTCGAGGTCCTGGCGGCTGATATCAACGGAAAAATGGTTATCCAGCGGATGACAGTTAACCAGAGCAAAGTCATCGAGCTCTACAGGCTGGATGTATCTTACCTTGCAGCCTGGGTCATTTAGCAGACAGAAAGGACTTACGTGACCTGCAGGAATGCCCATGAAGGCAAGATCGCTTGCTGAGGCAAAGCTGAAACGTGGTACCCCCAGAGCATTGGACAGTCCCTTGAGATTGGCTCTGAAATCCAGAGGCAGAGTGAACAGATAGAGCTCTCTGGTCTTATTGGTCAGCACCAGGTTCTTCAAAATGGTGCCCTTCATGTCCGGCAGCTCAATATCAATATCGCCATGAGACAGGGCCTCATGGGCATAGAGCTGATAGTTGATCTGATAAGAGTTAAGTAATGGCAGCAGAGTATCCTTGATGTACATGAGCCTTTCCTGATTAATGAGCCATGATATTGCCTGCTCTCAGAGCCTGACTATTGTGCCTTAAAGCTGCCCCTTTCCCAAGTATGTAAGCAAAAAGACCGTAGCTGAGCACCACATCGGATGGCAATGCCCGGCATACGGTCTTTGAAAGTACCACGTCCTGGCTCACTGGCCACTGGCCGCAGGCCAGCTTGCGCACTGGCCGGCTGCTGCCTGCGGTACTGCGCCTGACGCAGATGCCGCTGCCACAGCGGCTGTTGCAGCGGCAGCTGTGCACACGGCGGTCAGCTGCGGGAGAAGCGGTGCTGGAAGTTGAGGGCTATGGCGTGCAGGGACATGAGGACCACCAGCATCAGGCTGACGGTAAAGGCCTGGACGGCATACAGCCTGAGGAAGATAAAGAGCAGACTCGGATCAAAGTAATCCCTGCCCAGCACCATGGCATCAATGGCTGAAATGCGCAGATGAGCATAGTAGCGTTCAATGACAATAAAGGCTGAGTAGAAAATGGCCGACAGTACGGCTATGCCCGGCAGATTTCTGATGATTACGGACATGGTCAGTGAGAACATGGAGCCGGAGAGCAGATCCTGACTGTCACTGTTTACATTAAAAGAAATGCTCTGAGAGCTTTCTGAACTGCTGTCATTGAGTCTGATTACCAGCAGATCTTTCACTGCACGCACAGCCACCAGAGTAAAGCTCACCAGCATGGCGGTAAAAATAATAATGCCGGCAATGGTTACGATATTGATAACGGTATCTGAGTAAGCAAGCTGCTCAGGGGTAGCAATCTGCAGTACCTTGTTCTTGCTGGCCAGGGCTGTATAGCGGTTCATGGCCTCAGAAATGGACCAGCCTGCCCAGATAAAGGCTCCTGAGAGCACTGTGTAGTAGGCAGTGAGAATGAGCGAGAGCATGAGCATGTGGTTTTTGATAAAGGCCGAAAGATTAAAGCGGGCCAGAGCGCTGCTGACCAGCTCATGCTGATGTTCACGTCTCAGTCTCTCCTGCTCGATTTCAGCATCAATCTGGGCCTGACGATCGCCTGCCTTTTTGACCTCAGCCTCACCAATACCCTCAATAGGACCAAGCTCAGTCTTTTTGTCATCCTTAATCTGACGGCCGGCTTCTGCTGCCGCCTGATCCGCACCAGCCAATTCACGGGCGGCGCTGTCTGTTACAGCAGCAGCCTGAGCCTCGGCGGCCGCCATGGCTCTGAGCCTTTCTTCAAAAGCGGCATGGGCTCCCCAGCGCTCACGGTAACGTCGTGATATGACGGTGAGCATATACAGAGGCAGGATCACAGGAAAAAGCACTGTCAGCGGCGCACCGACCACACAGGCCAGAGGAAAGAGCGACCACCATGGCGAAGCCTGAGAGTAACCGGACATGCCGCTTACCAGAGCCGCAAGCGGTCCACCTATTCCAATATTGACTGGTTTTACTGTAATCATAGCCCTTTGCCTTTAATCAACCTCAATTGCCCGCCCCCGCAAGCACGCCATGGGACCGGCGACACTGCGCCTTTACGCAACCATGCCACACACGGCACGCTATGGCGGTTGCTGCCAGGCGCCTTTGCACAGCAAGGATCTGCCAGGTATGGAGTCAACTCGTGCTCACCTGCATTGTGCAAGCCTGCCATGCGCGGTACTGCCTTGCAAGGTACCGACTTGTCGGCCCTGCTGCATAGCCAGAAGCTGCAACCTTCAGCCTGCAACATATAAATTATCATGCATCATAAGCCACCATGCCTGGATGCTGCCTGGAAAGCCGTCCCTGCCACCTGCCATGCACCTTATCTCAGGTGCCGCCACATACACTTGCCAGAGCCTGTCAGCCGCCTGAAAAGAGGCCCCTGGACCTGCCATGCACCTTATCTCAGGTGCCGCCACAGCAGGTAATGCAACTCAGCTGCTGCTCAGACGCATGAGCATGAGCATGATGCTAATGCTCTGTCCCTCTTATTGATGGGACAGTGAATTATAGCGCAATCTGTAACATACATACAGTATGTATGTTTGAACAATTATCTAATTGAGGACCAGGTGCTCTTCGGGCGGTACTGGGACTTTTGCAGTGGAACTGAGAAATGGGCCAGGTGCTGATGTGACCATGGATCGGCGTGATCGGCTGCAGGGAGGAGTTGGCCGGGGGCTGATGTGACCAGGGGCGGCATGGTCGGCTGCAGGGAGGAGTTGGCCGGGGGCTGATATGACCTGGGGGCGGCGTGGTCGGCTGCAGGGAGGATTGACGGACCAGGGATGTCGCTATGGAACTGAGCAATAGGCCGGGTACTGGCGTTGTATGGTGCTGGAGTTGCCGTGGACTCAGGGGTGAGGGACGGAATTTTGTTGTGAATGGGCTGAGGCTGGCCATGACCTGGCTTTAAGGCCAGGTCCTGATTCTGGCATAACAGGCTCACAGCTATGGTGAGCCTGCAGGAGCTGACTAATCGGGAGTGATGGCCATTACCTTGCTGGTAAGCTCACTCATGAAAGCTTCATACTCTCCCTGGGAAACTGGACGACCGTAGGTCATGACAATAAGAGGATGAGGCTCTTTGTCTTTTCTGTAAGGAGGATGGAAATGCTCGATCTCATTGGCGCCAAAGCCGCACTTCTGGTAGAAATTGAAGCGGGCCTGGGACTCGGCATCAGTCAGAGGCTCAATTTCCAGCAGCACGATTTTGTTCATCAGAGCCATGAAAGATCTGAGAACACGGCCTCCATTGCCCTGACCTCTGAGCTTGTCGTTAACGGCAATGTGCTCAATGTAAGTACAGCTGCCAAGGGTCCAGTAACTGATAAAGGCGAGAAGCTCCCCCTGATCCTCAAAGCACAGCAGATGATAGGCACTGTCCTTGAAAGCCTCCATCTGCTGGGCGCGTGAACGCTGAGCATGAGCCGGGAAGCTTGAGTGGTACAGGGTTTCAAAGGCCTTATACATCCGATGAGTCGGATCTTTGATTTCAAATGTTTTCATAGACAACTCCTTAGTTTAAGAAAAAAGCCGGTTGCACTGAGCAGCCGGCTTTTTTCATGCAGCCCCAACAGCTGCTGCATGCGATACTGTTCCTGGTGCAGACAGGATCTTATAACTGAGGCTAGAAGCCTGCAACCAGTACCGCAATGATAATCATGACCTGTGGTGACAGAATACGCAGGAACATGGTTACCGGATAAACGGTGGCATAACCCAGGGAAGAGGCCTCAGGGTTGGAATGCATACCGTTGGCAAAAGCAAGGGCTGGAGGATCGGTCATGGAACCGGCGATCATGCCGCACAGTACCAGATAGTTAACCTTGGAAATCTTGTAAGCCAGAATGCCAACTACAAAGATTGGGATAAAGGTAATCAGCATACCGCACATCATCCAGGTAACACCTGGACCCTGGGTCAGAGTAGACCAGAAGCCATTGGCACCGGCACAGATACCGACAATGGAAAGGAACAGGGTGATACCAATTTCACGCAGGGCAGAAAGACCTGCTGATGGCATGTACCAGCGGATACGCTTGAAAGTCAGGGTCTCACCAAAGCGGGAAAGCAGAATGGCCATAACCAGAGGACCACCGGCAATACCCAGCTTGAGAGGTGCTGGAACACCTGAAACAGGAATTGGGATAGTACCAAGCAGAATACCAAGAGCCAGACCAATGAAAATTGGCAGCATGGCGACCTTGTGCAGGGCGATATCAGAATTACCCAGAATCTTGGAAGCGGCGTCAATGTGCTCCTTAGTACCCAGAACGTTCAGGGAGTCACCAAACTGCAGTCTCATGTCATGAGAAGGAATAAACTGCACACCGGCACGGTATAAACGTGAAGCAATGATGTCAAAACGCTCTTCAAGGTGCAGAGACTCAATGGAGTGACCGATGACGGCATTGTTGGTAACAACTATGCGCTTTACGATCTTGTTGGTACCACGGGTAGTGGTATAGGCAGAGTCCACCTTCTTGCCCACAGCTGCAATAACAGGGTGCAGATGCTGACGGGCACCTACCAGGTGCAGAATGTCCTCGTACTCAAGAACAGTATCGGCATGAGGAACTAAAAGATCCTTGCCACGCTTGATACGGGAGCATACCAGGTGCTCCTCAACAATGCCAGGCACTGATGATAAAGGCTTGCCGATGAAGTCCTTGGACAGTACGTTGACGTTGAAAGAGGTAATTTCACCCTGAGAAGCAGCCTTTGACTCCATGTACTTCTTTGCTTCGTCTTCGATATTTACGCGGAAGATAGCACGAATCAGAATCATGGTCAGCAAAATGCCGCAGACACCAAATGGATAGGCCATGGCGTAGGCTGATGGAACCAGAGTCTCATCAAAGCCTGCAGCACTGGTATCAACACCCTGCTCGCCCAGTACGCTCTCCATGTCCAGAATCATCTGGAAGGCAGCACCAAGTGACGGGGTATTGGTAATGGCACCGGAATAGACACCAACCATGGCGTCGATTTTGAGAATACCGACAAAGTGGAGGGTCAAGGCCACGGAGCAGCCCAGAGCAATGATGACTACTACCCAGCCGATAAGCTTGGCACCCATGGAACGCAGAGAGGCAAAGAAGCTTGGGCCTACCTGCACACCAATTGCGTATACGAACAGGATAAGACCGAACTCCTGTACGTAGGTCAGAATTTCACCTGCATTGGTCAGACCATCTGGAGTACGTACGGTTAAACCGAACCACTCGTGGAAGAAGTGACCGACGAAAATACCTGAGAACAGTACACCACCAATACCCAGGCCGATACCGCGATAGCGGATTTCGCCAAGCAGAATTCCCAATATGGCGGCTGTTGAAATCGCCAACGTTAAAAAAGGAATTGTGGACATAAGCTTTCCTAAAAAACACCGGAAGTCATGATCACAGTACAAAGGGAGTAAAACTCCCGCATTGCGCCATAACATCAAAGTACTTAAGGCAAAAGGGTTGTCATCTCACTTTCCAAGTGCTCTTTTAAGAGCCGTCCTCTTCCGCGCAACCGCCAGTACTTCAAACTGCAGCCCTGAAGCTGCCGTTTTGAAAAGTCCTGACCTGTCACGGTTATGTCCGGCACAGGCAACCCCGTTTCAGGGACAACTGACCAGATCTTAAAAGACAACCTGAAAAACGTATTATCAGGGCAGCCCCTGACAAAAGCCATTAACCCTTACTGCCCCTCCAATCACATCCATAGGTGATCAGAATGCAGTTGAGCCCGTTTTGGCAATGCAAAAAACTCTCATACCCTGCACGGGTATTTTCACAGTAAAAACGATGACTCTGGAAGGAGAATTTGAGCAGTTCATCACATATATTGAACAAATATAAAATGAACAATTTTTCCAACAAGTGCTCAATGCCGCTATTTTCGGTGATCCGCATCACAAAATCAAGCGCAAAAAGCCGCGTTTAATGGCCCTGTTGAGCTATGAAAATGCCCTTTTTAATGATGTTTTTGGACATGTACAATGCTCTGACACTAACATACCCTGGGCATGCCCCAGGATCAGGCCTGGGCAATGCCCGTAAATATGCTGATTACACCAGTTTTTATTCATCAGACAAATATAAAGATATACACATTTATTTGTGTTTTACCTGTGTAAACTAACTACTTTATCCGTCTGCATAAAATCCTGCATAAGTGCACCACAGCAAAGCTTTTTTCGCATGCTTGTCATACCTTTTGCCCGGCTGGCGCAATATCAGCAGCTGCCGCGCCGCCTCCGCTGCCGCAACCACCTCAGCTGCGGCTGGGCAGGCAGCACACGTGCGGCGCACAATGCCGCTCAGGTGTCATGCTGTCACTGACCGCATAAGCGCGTAAGGGCTCTGAGTAAGCTCATTGAGCTCATTATGCTCATTTGCTGTCAGATCTTATTGAGCTTATTGAGCTTACCGGGCACTTTGACTGTGATGCGGGAGTGGTAAATGAGTAAGGGATTGGATAGCGGTGGCGGCTGCGTTGCTGCTGGCTTTGCTTTAAGAATGTCGATGCGGTCATACGTCAGGCAGGAAACGCTATGAACGGCGCACCAGGACACAGTAAAATGAATCAGGAACGGCGGCTCTGAAAAGAACCGCCCTACGGATTGTTTAACTCTGGCACTGGGCCGCGCTGTACGGCCGGTGCTGTCGTGTCAGCACATCCAGACAAAATTGAAGTACTGACCAAATCAGACAAGAATAAGAGCCTCTCTGAGGCGGAGCGCTGAGCTGTATACATAAACTGCCCTTATGTTGCCTGAGCGGACCAAAGCCGAAATTGCGCTCAATTGCACTGAATTGCGCGGGAAAGGTGACCGGACCACGGGGCCATGCGGCCATATAGCGGCACAGCCGCAGGATGCTGGCCCATGGGCCACTGCGTCGGAAATCATCGGGCTGTGGGACCATGTGTCTTGTGCCATGTGGCAGCGGGGCCGATGGGCCCTGGCGGCACTGCTGACGTGGGGGCGGGGCCTGGTGCCCGTGATTCCCTTATGTGCCCCTTATATATGTATTGCTTCAGGTAAACTGCCAGCCTGAGAGCAGCTGTGCCCACAGGTACAAGACAGTGATCCAGATAATGGCCTTCTGGGCTGAAAAGCCCTTAGGGACGGGAAAATTTTTCAGTTTTTACCACTTGGGCCGGGTCTGGGTTATTTTCAACAATGCAGATAATAATGCAGTCCTGCACCTGATATCCAGAGAAAATAGTCAGTGATTTAGGGGATAATTTCACTTTTTTCTCAACATGACCTGCAAACCATCTGTGATATATTCTGAAATTAAACAGCTTTTCAGGTAGGTTTAACATGGGCAAAAATCATATACAGCAATATGAACAGGCAGAAATCCAGGAGAAATTGCCGGTGCGTTTCTTCCGCTCCGGTGATTACGGATCCTTTGTGCCTTTCCACTACCATCCTGCCCTTGAGCTGATCTATCTCACCCGAGGCAAGCTCATGGTGGAGATTCCCGAGCAGGCTGCCAGCAATGCCTGCATGAAATGCGCGCTGCCCCGCTTCCCTGAACCGCTGCCTGCCAGTGTCAGTGATCTGCGCGGTATTAACCTGCGTTTTAGTGATCCACCGCCGGAAATTGAAGCTGACCTGCCTAATCAGTGCAACCTGAGCGCTGAGGGTGCCAACTTCGTGCTCATTAACTGCAATGAGCTGCACAACTCTGCATGTACCAGCTATAACGAGGCTTATGTACTGCAGATTCCGGAGAGCTTCCTTGAGCAGGAACTCAGCTACGATCTGCCCCTGCCGCTGCGCTTTGATCTCAAGCGCGCCTCCCCCAGGTGTCTGGAGCGACTTGCCGACTACCTGCTTGAGCTTACCGTAGCTCATGAAACCAGTCAGGGGGAAATGGGCTTTAAGGTTCATTTCAACCATGCCCTGTATGGCATACTCTCATGCCTTATGGAAATCATTGTACCTTTGCCGGCCCTTAGTGCCTCCATGCACAATCAGCTGCGTACCCCAGGTGCCCTTAACCTCCATCATCTTGCCCAGCAGGCCGCTCTCAGCCAGCATGCCTCAGAACTGCTGGAAACAGAGCCGGTCAACGCCCATCCTGACCGTACTACCACCATGGCCACCAGTTTCAGCGGCATGACTCCGCGCTTTGGTTCCATGAGCTCTGCCCGTCAGGACAGTGATCTGGAAAACAATGAGCCAGCCCATGGCTTCAGGCTTTCTGATGAGGACGGCGCCCCTTACAGTCTTCATGGCGATGGCAGCGCTGCTGACTGCATGTGCGGCCATGAAGATCATGACGACAGTCTGATGGCCGGTAATGCCGCATCAGCTCAGCTCGAAGCCGAGGCCAAGGTAGCCATTGCTCTTAGCAAGAACATGAACCTGCGCCGTCTGCAGCCGGTGCTGGACTTCCTTAAGACTCACTACAACGAGCATATACGTCTTGATGACATGGCAGCTCTTATCAATCTGCATCCGCGCTATTTCTGCAAGGTATTCAAAGAAGCTGTAGGCATGAGTCTGCTGTCCTACGTAAGCGAGCTGCGCCTGTGCCACGTCTACAATGACCTTACCGAGGACAAGACCCCTATCTCAACCATTATGAGACGCCACGGCTTCTCCGACTCCAAGCAGTTCTACCGCTCTTTCAAGGCCCGCTTCAAGCTCACCCCTAAGGAAGTACGTAACATGCTCAGGGAGAACCAGGAGCCGGTATCCCGCAGCTACTCCTACTTTGAGCGCTACTCATCCGAATACGGCAGCATGGGTGCTGCGGCCGAAGGCGGAGCAGCAGCCGGAGTCTGAATCAGGGCCTGAGGCCGCTGCACATCTGCAGGCCATGGCACCAGGCCCCGCCCCAGCCTCATTTACTGTTAACACGCGCCGGCTTATGCCGGCGCAGTGCTTTATGCCATACGCTGCCAGCTGCGCAGCGACCTGCGCTGCACGCCAGGGCAGCCGGGCATACGGTCAGCTGTGCGGCAGGCCTCCCCAGGAGGTAGACCGGCTCAGAGGCTGGGCGGCCGGCCATGCTGAGCGGACATGAAGGGACATTGCTGAATTTGGGGCGTGCAGTGAGATTTTGGGCAAAAGGGCAGATATTTCAAGGTAAACTATTGAGCTGCAGTGGCCCTGACGTGAGTGAGGCTACTTGTGCATAAAACTATTGTTTCTGCCAGAAAATGAGGTGAAGATTGCTCATCAGAAAGACCGAAACCGGGGATTTATCCTGCCTCGACCAGCTCTTTGACACCTGTCGTGCCTATATGAACGCACAGGGCAACCCTGATCAATGGGACAGCAAATATCCTACTGCAGCCGTAGTGGAGCAGGATATTGTTTCCGGCCACGGCTATGTGTGCACAGATGAGAGCAACACTGTGCTGGCCAGCTTTGCTCTTGGTGATTATGAAGAGCAGTATGACCATATTCACAGCGGCTCATGGAGCTGTGATGAGCCTTATATTGTGGTCCACCGTATGGGAGCCCTGCCTGAAAAAGGTGCCGGCAGCTTCATTTTCCAATACCTGACTGAAAAGTACCCTTACATCCGCATCGATACTCACGAAAACAATAAGACCATGCTCCACCTGCTGGAGAAGTTCGGCTTCAGATACTGCGGTATTGTTCACTATCCTGGCTACGGTGACCGTGTAGCCTACGACTGGATGCGTCCATCAGCCAACTGAATACAGGTATCCTCCACTATGCTTACAATCAGACTTGCAACACTTGAAGACTATCCACGCATCGATGAGCTTTTCGATGAGGCCCGCAGCTATATGGCCAGCATTGGCAACACTACCCAGTGGACCAACGGTTTCCCTGACAGCAGCTGCCTTGATGAAGCTCTGTCCAAAAATGAGGCCTTTGTCTGCTGCAAAGATGATCTGGTAGTGGGAGTTTTCGTGGTCAGCCCTTATGAGCCTGCCTACCATCAGCTCGACGGTCAGTGGAGTGCCGACTGTGACTATGCAGTAATTCACCGTCTGGCTACAGCTCCGGGCTATGGCGCCGGGCAGTTCATCTTCCGTCATGTCATGGATCAGCACGACTATGTGCGCGTTGATACCCACCGCGCCAACAAGCCAATGATTCATATCATGGAGAAGCTGGGCTTCAAGTACATTGGCGTTGTCATGTACGATCGTCCAGGCGGCGATGGCGAGCGTGTGTGCTACGACTGGATGCGCAGTGAATAATACGGCAGGAGGCGGCTCCAGCCGCTGCTGCTGTGCTGCAGCATATGCAGGCGGCCGCACCGCTGGCAGCGCCCGCACCCTGTAAAGGCAGAGGCCCTGGCTCACTTGTGTGGGCCAGGGCCTCTGTCCTTATTGGGCATCACAGCTCCCTGTGATGCCCGGGCGCGGCGCGTCTTTGCCTGGTGCCCGGGGCATGCCCATGTGCTGCAGGGGCAGACCGCCGGGGAGCGCAGCTGCAGGCGAGATGGCGAGATGCAGGCAAGCTGCAGGCCGCTGCAGCATGGTCAGCGCAGCAAATAGACGGTATCGGTATTGACCTTGACGTAAGGCACCTCAACAGTGCGGTTCATAACGGGATATCCAAGGAAGTCTGAGTCAATCTGCTCGCCGTAAAGATAGCCCTCAACTATGCGCAGCAGCACATCAGCTGTGGCGCTGTAGTTATTGAGCACTGTGCCGGCCATAATGCCGCGCTCAACTGCATCAAGAGCAGCCGACAGCGCGTCGATGCCAAATACGGGAATGAGCGGGCTTTCTGATCCGTCTGATGTCTCAGTACGGTTATAGCCCCTGTCCTGCAGGGCATCAATGACGCCCAGAGCCATGGAGTCACTGTTGCAGACCACCAGCTCTATACCATCAAGACCGTGGCGGCTGATGAGATTGTTCATCACCGTAAAAGCACGGGGACGTGACCAGTCGCAATAGGCAGCATTGAGCTGCACGAATTTGACCCCTGCATTGGCAATGTTACGGACAAAAGCAGAGGTGCGCTGCTCGGTATCTTCGTGATTTGATTCGCCCTTGAACATGAGGTAGCTGATGATGCCATCGCCATTGCGGTCCATCTCAGGATGGCTTTTGACATATTCAGATACCATCTGGCCCTGAATCATGCCTGCCAGTTCAGGATTGGTACCCACAAACCAGGCATCGGGATAACTGTTCATGACCTCATCAGAAGGTCGACGGTTAAAGAAAATTACCGGCACATTATGACGGCGGGCAATTTCCAGGGCCTCACTGCCATCGTGATTATCAACAGGGTTTACCATCACAGGTGTACGGTCGGACTGCCCGTTGAGCACAAACTCCAGCTGCTCGAGCTGACGCTGCAGACTTCCCTGAGCATCATACTGGGTAACCCTGATCATGCTGCCTATGGCCTGATCCTGCAAAGAGATGCTCAAATGACCGATAAAGGGATCAGAAAGCGAATAGTAGAACACCTTAACCTGGGCCGGGCTTTCACTGTGATCAATACCTGCACTGACGGCCGACATACTGGACAGACCTGCAAAAGCTGCTGCCAGAAAGGATAAAAATTTATTCAAAATTCAAATTCCTCGTAGCTGTGACAGTCATTATACTCTGTTCAGCGCCCTGATAAATTTATCATCCGCGCCACTTCATAGTGACATAACAGGCCAGGTATGCTCATCCCAGGTCGATACATGCCTGCCTGCGATTTCGCCCTTGCTCCCTGCCTCAGTCTCAACTATACCCCACCGTGCCGGGCACCTGACAATACACGCCTGTTCACAGAACAATATGTCCTGGCACCGCCCATGAGACGCTCAGGCCGGGAAGCATGCCGGCAGCGCCGCCTTCAGAGCGGCTGCCTTATTGCCTGAACGCCTGCGTGCCTCAGGGGCACAGTGCAGCGCACCATACTGAGCAGTAAGCGGCGTATTGATTTTCCCAGCCAGCCTCTTGTGCAGTATTATGTGCTGCGGTCCTGTGGGCCCATCCTTGCAAGGCTGGGGCAGGCTGGCCCGGCCAGACATACGGCCATGGCCAGCCGGGCGCCAGGACGGCCGGACCAGACAGACGACCATGGTCAGCCGGGCGACAGGACGGCCATAGCCAGCCGGGCGGCAGCACGGGCGGACCAGACCTAAGGACCGTGGCAGCCGAGGCAGCCGGAGCGGCTGGTCTATCAGGACAGAGTATGACAGGTTTTGGAGTATGGATATGAGCAATATGACAGCTGCAGGCTGCTTACAGCCTGGCATAAGTGCACCAGGTGCTGATACCACCGTTCCTGGAGCCCCTGGATCAGGCAATAACGGTTCAGTATGCCATTCAGGTGGTGCCGATCCATATGAGCGCTATGGCAAGGGCAGGCTGCAGGACAGGCTGTTTATTGGTCTTATGTCAGGTACCAGCATTGACGGTATTGATGCCGTGCTCATGTCCATTGGACAGGATGAGAAAGGCGCCATGAGGTACCGCACTCTGGCCACCGCTGCCGTGGACTGGAGTGATGAGGAGCGCGCCATGCTCAATGGCCTGTGCTCAGCCGGATCAGAGCACGATAATGTCTACAATCTGGGCCTTGCGTCAAATGCCGTAGCCCTTGGTGAGTCCCGTGCTGTAACTGCCGTGCTCAGCAAGGCAGGTGTCAGTGCTCAGGACGTCTTTGCTATTGGAGCTCACGGCCAGACCATACGTCATCATCCTGAGGCCGGTTTCAGCATCCAGATTGATAACGGCCCCCTGCTGGCCTCCACCACAGGTATTGATGCCGTGGTCAACTTCCGTGCTGCCGATATTGCCAATGGCGGTCAGGGTGCTCCCCTTGCTCAGGCCTTTCATCAGAGCGTCTTTGCTGACAGCAACCGTACCCGTGTAGTACTCAATCTGGGCGGCATTGCCAATATCAGCGTTCTGCCAGGTGGGCACAATTTGCTCACTGCCTTTGATACCGGTCCAGCCAATACCCTTATGGACTATGTGTGCCGTACCTTCCTTGATATCCCTTTTGACCCTGATGGCGCCCATGCCCGCAAGGGAAAGTGCGATGAACAGCAGCTGAGCTCCCTGCTAAAGCACGAATACTTTGCCCGACCATGGCCAAAGTCTACCGGCCGTGAACTGTTCAATCAGGACTTCATTGCGCCCCTGCTCAAAGAACTCAACCCTCAGAGCACTGAGCAGATAAACGACCTGCTGGCCCTGCTTACAGAGCTGACCGCAAGCACTGTAACAGATGCCATAAGCCGCGTCTGTGATGCCCACCCTGAGGTCATGAGCACCAGCATTGACCTTGTGGCCTGCGGAGGAGGAGCCTTTAACAGCTTCCTGCTTGAACGCATGGTCGCTCTGGGCTCAAAGGCCGGACTTGAGCTTACTGTCATGCAGGCTCAGGACTTTGGTGTCGATCCAAAGTTCCTTGAGGCTGAGGCCTTTGCCTGGTTTGCCTGGTGCACAGTAAATGCTGTCCCCCTGCCTCTGTTCAGTTCGAGCAACGCCCGCCGCCTCTCCATTGCCGGCACACTGTGTCCGGCTCCCGATGGCGCTTTCAGCCGCCTTATCCGCGCCACACGCTGACCGTCAGCACGCCCTCCCGCTACCTGGCTGTATGTCCGGCTGTATGACCGGATGTATGTCCGGCTGTATGGCACAAAGCCCGGGGACTGCCAGAAAGGCATTGCCTGAACAAGACCTGGCCTGATTATGCCCGGCGACTCAGTGGACAAACAGATCCTGGTCTGGTCATGCTCAAAGTCCATGAAGCACTCCCGCCTTTTTGCCATGACCATGTTTCAGCTAAGTTTTGCTATGTATAATCAGGCGGGGCTGTGTACACACAGTCCGGACGAAAGATGCAATGGCGTTTTGCCTTTGCCGTGAGCAGGCATAAGACCTGTGTAATGTGCGCCATGGAGTATTTCCGGAACCGCCTGAGGTCCGGTTGCACTTTCAGTCCATAATCTGGAACACTTTAGACCGAACATCACCGGTCGCAAGCTGCACCTGCAGAAGATATCCCCTCAAAACCACTGCCCATATGGCATCTGGCCTGATAAGGCCTGATGACTGGCGCTCAATTCCTGCCCGGCCAAGCCATAGCCTGTGGCCAGGGCAACGGCGTCCAGCCACAGGCCAGGGACGTGGCGCAGGCCAGGCTGGGGCAGTTGCTGTGATGATGTCGCGTTTCGTGAGCTCAGGCTCAGACATCTGCAGACCACAGGTGTTCCTGATATGCTTGTCCTTAATGCAAGGTTTACTGGCCTCCGCTGCCTGGAGCTTATGTTGCCATATGCTCAGCTGTGTGGCACCTTGCACCACAGGCACGGTTTTATGGGACAGACCGTCAGCCCCCTGCTACTGTGAGGCAGATGGTGACGGTTAACAGAACAGTTTTTCGGTTAAGTTATGAACACCCTGACAGCAGTTACTTTAGTTGTTCTCCTGGTTCTCCTGGCAGGCCTTATTCTGCCATTGCGTCTGTCATGGCGCTCCAAGGCCATTCTTGCTGCTGTTGTCATTACAGGCATGAGCCGCAACTACATCTACGTGATTACCGGCGGCAACGGCTTTGATCCTGATATTCCCTACAATCTTTACTTCGTTCTCGATCTGGCCCGCACTACCCTGATTACCCTTGCTGCGCTCGTCCTGATCCGCCTTGCCATCAATGGCACAGTCAAGATCATGCGCCGTGACATCAAGGCCTCTGTCCTGCCTGAATTTTCCGTTTTCCATGCCCAGCTGATGCTGCTTGGTGCCTTTGCCATTGCCTGCTACGGTACCTCCTGCGCCTATACCAAGCCACGTATCAATCACTATCAGATCACCATGGAGCGCCTCGATCCGCGCCTTGATGGTCTCAGAGTGATTATGCTCTCAGACTTCCATATTTCCGCTCCGTCTGATCCGTCCTATGTGGCTGACATTATTACCCGCATCAACGCCCTCAACCCTGATCTCGTCCTGCTGCCTGGCGACCTTATCGATGGCAAGGTCAACCGCCGTCATGCCGTAGTACGCCAGCTCTTTGACCTCAAGGCCAAATACGGTGTCTATATCACCTCCGGTAATCATGAGTACTACTCAGGCTATCAGCAGTGGCATGACTATTTTGTCCAGGGAGGCCTTATCAGCCTTGATAACAAGGTAGTTGCGCTTAAGGACGCCAAGGGCAAGACCATGCTTACTCTGGGCGGTCTTACCGACCCTAAAGCGGCCAATTACGGCCTGCCATTGCCTGATGTCAAAGGCGTAGCTGCCGCTCTTGATGACAGCGCTCCTACCGTCATTCTTTCGCACCGCCCGGCCTATGCTGTTGATTTTGCCGACAGCGACAAAAAGGTTGACCTGGTACTCTCAGGCCATACCCATGGCGGTCTGGTCCTGGGTTTTAACCAGATTGTCGCCCGTCTCAATGACGGCTTTTTATCCGGACATTACCGCATTAAAAGCACCGATCTGATAGTAAGCAACGGCATTGCCGTATGGCAGGGCTATCCAATCCGTCTGGGTGTGCCTAATGAATTTGTAGTCATGACCCTGCGCTCCAGCACTCCGGCCACTGAAAAAACAGTCAAAATTACCAGGGCTGCAGACATCAAACGCGAACGAGCTGAGGCAGCTGCCCTCAAGGCCCGTGAGGCCCAACAGCGCAAGGCCATGGCAGAGGCCAGAGGCGCCGCTCAGAATGCGGCAGCTGGCAGCAAGGCTGACGGTGCAGTTGCAGCCGGTGCTGCAGGCAAGTCACAGAGTGCACCTGGCCAGATGGTGCTGACAGCATCTGCAAGCAAAAACCAGCCTGCAGCAGCCGGCACTGGTGCTCCAGGAGGCGCACTGCCAGATGTGCTTTCTCAGGAAACCTCACCTCGTGGAGGCAGCCCTGTGGATGCCAGTGAAATCCGTACCAGTTCAGGCAGCGTCCAGGGACTCAATCTCATCCTGCCTATGGTAGACACTGAAAGTGGCAAGACCTGGCATAGCATAACCAGTCTGGCCCTTCTGCCAGAAAACCTGAGCACAGACCAGATTAACCGCATCAACGAAATCATCAATGAAAGCCGCACTCCGGCTCCGGCTGCTCCAGAGAAAACAGTGGAAGAACCGGCACCTGAGGATAACCGCGTACACTTCCCTGACGGCATTTACCTTGAGGTGCTCAAGGAAAGCTCAGCTGCTGTAAGTGACAGCAAGGCCGCATCACTGGGCCGTAATCAGGGACAGACAGCCGAGCGCATGTCCCAGACTCACAGTAGCGACGGCAAGGCCAGAGGAACTCCGGCCAATCCGGCTGACCAGTCCTCGCCATCAGGTCGTGCTCCTGTCAGGCCGCTCACTCCTGAGGAGCTTGCTGAACTTGAGTACAACTCCGAAAACAGCACAGCTGAAATTCAGAGCGAGTACGCCATCTCCCTGGGCAATTCTAAGCAAAAGCCTGATGACAAGGGAGTAAAGGACATGCTCGAAAAACGCTGATTCCCCCGCTGCTGCCTGCCTGACGGCATGCTGCAGCTTAAGCTGCAGCTACTGCGGCGCCCGCTGCAGGCGCAGCAGCGCCAATACCAGCCCGCCTCCTGTTGACATACAGGCGACGGGCTGTGTTTTTGAGGGCATGCTAGAATAGGCTCTTTAATTTTAACGGCGGCCTGGCGGTACGCTACAGATATGAGTATTCTCTGTATTCTGAGCATGGCCGGCGCAGGCATGACGGTCATGACTGGCCTTTGCGCTCTGCATGGCGCCGGTGCATTGCGCAGGCGCAATCGCAGGTATGAATGTAGTGCCGTCCTGCCTGTACTGTCTGTACTGTGCAGGCGCTGCACGGGTAAGGCTGTCTGGTATGGCTGTATTGTGATGATTTTGTGGTACGTCTATGAGCAATAATGAGATTTATAACCTGCCTTCAGTAGAGGGCACCCTGGAGGGAATTTATGGCAGCGGCACCTCTGGCAGGTTCAAGAGTGTAGACGTATGGTTCCTGGAAATGCTCTCATGCAATGCCCCTGACCCTGTGGAAAACTGCAACGCCCTGGGCACCGATCCCTATACTGTTCACGGCTCCCACGAGGACAGGGATGTGCTCAGATATGTGCACTTTATTCCCGGTGCCTGCAGCTGGCATGAGATCAGCCCTTTTACCTCTCCTGCCGATGAGGATGACTTTATTCCGGCCCTGGTCAAGAACGAAATGGTCAGCGAACCTCAGGATTACGAAAGCGCCCCGCTCTGACCGCCAGGATGTCTCGAGACAGCCTCGAGGCTGCGTTGAGACTGCTTGAGAGCTGAGTAGACGCAGCGTCGCTGGTGCGTAATTGCAGCGTCGCTGGTGCATATTTGCAGCGATGCTGCAGCGCAGCTGCCCCGACGCGGCCGGTCTGCAGATAAGATTACGGAGCAGGTCCACTTTGAGATCTGGTAGCCAGGCCCAAAAAAAGGCCCGTCAGCTTGTCAGCTACGGGCCTTTTTTTTGATCTGGAGGTTACGGGCGAGCCGGCAGCCGGGTGCTGCTGGCGTGCCCTTTAGCGGCGCTTGATGCCGTAGGCGTTACGGGCCTGGTAGTTGGCGTAATGGCCACCACTGCGGCTGCCTGGCTGAGCCGTTGCTGCAGCTGAGGCTGCGGCGGCACCACCTGCCATACCAGTATTGTGCAGCTCATTGAGGGTATCAAGCTGGTCCTTGCTTAAGGTTGAGACCGAGTTGAGACCACCGTTTACTACCTGGCTTAACAGGGCTGCCGGATCCTCGTCATCATCCGCAGCTGCAGCTGCATCATCACTCCATGAGGTGCCGCCCTCAATAGTACCCAGAGCCATTGGAGCCATGGACACTACATCAGACATGCCAGGATTCATGGAGGTGGCATGAGAGAAGGCAGAGGTAGCCGGAAGCGGTCTCTCCACAGCGCCAATACTGAGCGCGCCACCTGCCGATGGAGGTGAATCCATCCGGGCAAGAGCCTGCTCTACTGTTGGATAGGAGGCAGAGCGGCCACCGCCACGGTTTGCCCCGGCGATACCGGCACCTGCTGCTTCGGCTCGGGCACCGGTAAGCATCTGCAGATCCTCGTCATCAACAGCGTCAGCACCTAAAAGCTGTGCCAGATCCTGAGGGGTACCGTGACCGCCTCCATTCATGGCAGCAGCTCCCTGAGCGCCGCCACGGGCGATGCTGCGACCGGCCGCCGCTGCTGCACCAGCAGCTGCAGCCCAGGCAGAACCGTTACCCACTGGCATTACCGATTCAGCAATGGAGCTTTCAGAGGTAACTGAACCAATGGCTCCAATGGAGCTCTGGTCAGCTGCTCTGTTGCGGCGGGCCCGGGCGCGCTGATCTTCAACAGCTGCAGCGCGGGCTGCATGTGAGTTGCTGTCACGGCCGGAGGCAAGCTTGCTGATCTTCTCACGGTTGGCCTTAACCTTGTCCTCAGGACTGAGCTCGATCACCGGCTCAGCCGGTGCCCTGGCAGAGCTGCCAATGGTAACGCTGTCATCCTCAAGAGCTGAATCAAGGTCAGCGGTAAGGTTGCGCAGATAATCCTGGGAGGTGTTTTCCACGCTCAGAGCCAGTGCTGCAGCTGAAGCGCCCTTGTGCTTGAAGTCATTGAGCACATTGAGCGGATCTTCAACTTCATCGTAGGAAACTGATGAACCGGCTGCAGTCTCACCCTGACTCTGACGGCTGGTAGTGAGCAGCCCCTTCTTTTCGTTTTCACTGATGATGGAATCAGCAAGGCGGTCGATAGCATCGAGATCCTTGTCACTGATTACCTCATCATCTGAAAGGGTAATGCTCTGAGCACGGATACCGTCACCGGCAGCCAGAGAGGAAATATCATCAAGTGAGCGGCCAAAGCTCATCATGGTGTCAGGAACATTAAGTTCCGGCATGTCGCCAGGACGGGCGCCGGCCTCACGCAGCTTGTCTGCAAGGGCAATTTCCTCAGGAACCTCATCAGGAAGCTCAACACCTGCAGTAAAAGTGGTATTACCGGCTACAGCATATAGATCATTGAGCTCAAGACGGGCCTGACGGGCCACCTCTGGGGAGAATGGATCAGGCTTCTCCTGCATCATGGAGGCAATGATCTGACGCTCATCCTTATCAAGGGCTGATGATGGCTCAGGACTTTCAAGAGCAGCACGCTTGCGTGACTTGCGAGAAGCATCCTTTTTGTTTTTCTTCTTGCCCTTGCGGCTCTTTGCTGAACCTGCCTGTGAGTCTGAGTCGTTCTGGGCGCTGCCTGAGGCGGCATTGCCGGATCGGCCGGTATGACTGTCGCGATCTGATGCAGCTGCGGCGGCCAGAGCAGAGTCGGCGGCAGCCAGCTCCTCTTGGGTAACCGGCAGCTCCAGAGCGGCCTTTTCCTCAGGGGTAAGCAGAGCCTGACGCTGCATTTCAGCCTCATGCTCCATGGCTTTACGCTTGAACTCGGCTGAAGTGTCCTTGATCCTGCCGTCTTCATCAACTTCGTAAATCAGACGCAGCTCATCTTCACTAAGACCGGTATTGGCAGAAATCTCAGCCAGGGAAACACCTGCTTCGATGTACTCATGGGCCTTGTCCAGGGTATCAAGTCTGATACTGGTATTGCCCATTTCCTTCTGCTTCTGCACAAATTCATGATCGTAGATCATGTCTACCACAGGAGCAGACTCTGCAGAGCTTGCATAGTTCTCATTGGCCTGAGACATGTCGCCGGTCATGCCACCTGTCGCACCGGTGCTGTCACCGGCACTGCCTCTGCCAGCCCTGGCAGCTTTTGCAGCATCAGCAGGACTCATATCATGGTTAACAGCCACTCTGAGATCGTCAATATCATCAAGTGACTTGCTTGAGGCATAGTCGATGGTCAGCTGAGTCTTGCCGGTGGCCTCACCCACGCTCTGCTCTGAGCTGAAGGAGACAGCACCATCATCACCATCAGAGCTGATGTCCTCAGACGGGGTAACCTTGCTGTTGCGACGGGTAAATTTCTCAAGAGCCTCAAGGCGTTCCTGATCTTCCTTTCCACCTATATCCTTTGATGAAATCAGGGAGCTGTCACCACTTTCCATGGTCCAGCCATCATTGCGATCAGGCTGAGCATAGCTGCCGTTTTTGAGCTGATCTGCGCTGGCAAAAGAGCGCAGCGCCTGACCTTCCTCGGTAATGGCAACAGAGGAAAAATCAGAGCTGTCCTTATCAGGCTGATAACCATTGGAGTGATCAGGACGACCACTGCCCTCAAAGCTTTCAGCCTTGTAGGTGGAGCGCTCCCCCTCCTTGAGTCTGTTGTTATTTCTGCGAGCTGAGGATGACTCTTCAGGAGCAATGCCAGACTGAACAGAAAGGATAACCTGAGCTGGTTCCTCAATCACGCGTGCAGCTGCACCACTCTGAGCAGCAGAGCTGCTCTCATCGCCGCCCTTGCCATCGGCACCGCCTGCAGCGCCTGCAGCGCCGCCGGCTGTATCCGCCTCGCCAGCTGACCTGTCAGCTGACAGGTCAGCTGCCATGTCGGATTTGTCCGGCTTGCTGTCCTTGCCAGACCTGGCACCCCTGTCGGACTTACGGTTCTTGCGGCCCCTGATGTTCTTATCTGAAAGGTCAGAGCTGTCTGATTTGTCAGTCAGATCAGACTTTTCATCACGGTCAGGCCTGCTGCTCATTCTGAGCTCGTCGACGACAGCTGCAGCCGGATCGTCGCCCATGATATCCATGATTTCCTCAATGGTATCGGCTACAGGATCGCGTGGCTGAGCATCAGCGCCTGAAGTGTCTGCAGATGATGCTGCGGCTGCAGCATTGCCTGCAGAGGCAGCGCCGTCATTATCTGACTGGGAGACAGCTTTGAGGTCAAGGTCATCGAGCTCATGGAGCATGTCCTGAACTTCGTCACCTGAGAGCACATTGCCTGACACGCCGTCATTGGCTGACAGATTTGGTGATGGCACCGGAGCCTCAAAATCGTCCGAGGCAAACTCAAGGCCATCATTAACCTTAGAGGTAGAGGTGGCCTCGGCAATGACCTCGTCCATGGTGGCATCTGCAATATCGCCAATCTGATCATCAGAAAGGTCGGCCATGTCCTCGGCACTGAGTCCACTCATGCCATCAGCACTTCCATTGTCTGGTAATACCAGATCATCAACTGGTGGCGGAACATGAACTGGAGGTGGAGGGGCCTGCATGCCCTCTGGAATTATCATGTCATCAGGCATGCTCAGATCGTCAACTGAGATATTGCCAAGGTCACGACCGGCGCTGCCCTGTGAGCCACTGCCCATGCCCGGGTCGGCGCTGCCCATGCCAGCGCCCCCGTCCATGCCAGATCCCATGTCAGCACTGCCGCTGCTCATGGCTGAGGCGCTGTCATCGACGGCACTGAGGGCGTCAGCATGATTTACCGGGATAAAGCTGTCGTCATCAGCAGCCTTGATGAAGGCAGTTCCTGATGAGGTACGGCCACCGACGGCCTGCTCAGGCTGCTGATCAGCCTCAGGCTGCTCTAATACGGATTCCTGTCGTGATAAACGTTGCTGCGGGTCGATCTCGACCTGGATGAATTCTGAGTTTGAGGATAAGCCTGGCGTGGGATTCACCTGTTGGCCGGAACCATAAACCTGCCCCTGTGGGGAGCCATATGGCATGTTCTGGTCGGCAGCAAAGGAGCCCATTTCGGCATTGTTCTGGGAATAGTTGTTGTTAATTCCCAGAGGATTCATAGGATCGCGGCCGCCATTGTAGAAAGGCTGGCCTGGCTGAGGCTTGCGCCCCTGATTCTGGCCACGGTTCTGACCCTGACCGCGACCCTGTCCCTGACGGCCCTGACCACGGCTCTGAGCCCCCTGCTCGTTGCGGGCATTGTTCATGTGCTCGCCAATAGTAGCCGGAGCGCCTGAAGTGTCCAGGCTGTTAAAGTCAGTACGGGCTACCAGACGTGCAATATCTGAGGCAGTCTGGGCAAAGGCGGCATCATTAACCAGATCGTCATCACCACCACCCTGGCTTTCAGTGCCATCAGGTGGCATAAAGATGCCATTGGAACTCTGATTGAAAGCTTCGTCAGCGGCCATGTATGCCTGCTCTTCATTCTGGGCATACATGTTCTGATTGCCATAGCTCTGCTGACGCAAAGGTTGCTGAGTGTCCATGTTCATGGAGGCGCGCATGGACGTATCACTCTGGCCCATGTCGCCATGGGAGCCGCCGGACTGAATATTGCCAATCAGATCCTTGACCGAGGATACTGATTCGACCAGAACCTGCTGCTCCTTGATAATGCTTTCGTAATAACGCTGCTGCTCGGCACCGATATCAGCGATCTGACGGTTCATGCCCTCAATGGTTTCCTTGAGGTTATGCTCGTTACCCTCTTCATCAACATAGGTAATGGAAGACAGATCGCTTACGGAGGAACCGCCCTCAAGACGACGACGGCCAAAGAGCTCGTCGAGCGACTGCTCGGCGTCCTTAAGCGCAACTTCTGACTGAACAAGACGTTCCTGCATCTCCTCCATGGCACCTTCGATGCGGGAAGCACGCCTGTTATTCAGGATAAAGGCTGCCAGTAACAGGAGCAAAACAACTATCAGGCCGCCCACGAGATAAATTGAGAGCAGGCTCATTCCGCTGCTGGTCATGTCCATCAGAATTTTCCTATAAGTCAGCTTTCCGAAACTGCACCGCCTTATCCTGGCGGTACTGGCTGACTGTACAACCTAAACCAAATACTCCAAAGCCGGTCTGTCACGGTTAAGAAGTGACATTGACAGGAACCAGGCAGTGAAGCCCTTTCAATCTCTCTTAGAATTGACAGGTTCTGTATCACCATATCGATACAAAAACCAAAAGCAGGATATACCTGCAAGCGCCTCAGTATACCACAAGCCCCCAGTTATCAAGCCTTTTAAGCCTTATGGCACTGCCGATACGCAGATGTGATCACATCTTAAGCGCACAGGGCCACGGACTGACTGCGCGTCTACGGTGACCGCACTCCCGGAACCGGATCTCCTGCCTGTCAGGGCCTGTCTGCGCCGCCTGTTGCCCGTCGTGGAGGCTTTCAGCCATAAAGGCTGTGGACTGGCCGCGCGCCCCGGCGGGAAGGCCGGCGCAGCGCGCTGCGCGCGGGGCAGCTTCATCACCGGTATGAGACTCTCTGGCGACAGGGAATGAAAATGGGGGCCCATAATGACGAAAGGCTCCACGACCGGTGAGGTCATGAAGCCTTCCTGATGCAGCTCCTGGCCCGGCCTGTGGCAGGCAAAGCCCGTGGCAGTCAGGAGCGATACAGGTCCTTATTAGTTGGAGATGTTGGCGATGTCCTGCCACTCTTCCTCGGAAAGGAGCTTGTATAAATCGATGAGAATTAAGAGGTCATCATCACGGTTGCATACACCGCAGATGAACTTGGCGCTCTCCTCGGTACCGACGTTTGGAGTGTCGTCGATATCGGCGGTGTTGAGGTCTACTACCTCGGCAACGGAGTCAACCAGAATGCCCACAACCTGACGCTCAGACTCGATGATCATGATACGGGTGTTGTCGGTAACCTCTGATGGAGGCAGACCAAAACGCATACGGGTGTCGATAACAGATACTACGTTACCACGCAGGTTGATAATGCCCAGAACATAGGCAGGAGCACCTGGAACAGGAGCAATGTCGGAGTAACGTAATACTTCACGAACCTGCATTACGTTTACGCCATAGATTTCCTTGTCCAGCTGGAAGGTAACCCAGCGTAATACCTCACCCTGGTTGTTGTTATCAGGATCGTAAATTGAGGTAGAAGTTGCTGCATCATTAGCCATTTTTGAAAAATCCTCTAAACACAATCTCCAACCGCGATAACAAGCTGGTGGAGACGAACTGATGATTGCGCAGGGTGCTGCGCACTGGCTACCCGTCAGGCTGATTAGTCAGCTCTGGTCTAAAGGCACCTTATCAGTTTGCTTTGACTGTGCCCTCAGGCACAAAACATGTGACCATGCAGACCGCAGTATCAGTCCAGCTGAAAGTCAATATTCTGATTATATCTTAGTTGCCGGAATTTTACCGGTAATAACGCATAATTTGCAAATCCCTGCGTGCACAACCCGCAAAGTTATCGCTATTGCGCCCCTGTTCTAGTTACAGGCTGGCCCGGTTTGAACTCCCGACATCAGGCCATATGCCCCTCTGGCAACTAAAGCGTTCAAACAGCCCTGCAGCAGCTCAGTCACGAGGATGCAGCACGTCGCTACGCATCAGCTGAGCTTCGCTGCTGCCAGGCGATCCTGCGCATCGCCTGAGCGGCCGACGCGTCCGCGTGCGACTGACAGCCAGTGCGCGTGTGCCTGATGGCGCACGGCGCTACAGCTGCGGCTGACGGGCCACGACGCTAGCGCTGCGGCTTATGGCCTGCGCCAGTCTTAGCGTGCGGCCGGAGCTGTGGCATTTTTGTCGCTCTTATTGCTCTCGGTTTCTTCCTTGGACTTGAGGTTCTTGTAAAGATCCTCAATGTCAGCACCGGCCTCAAACAGAGCAATCAGGGACTGAACATGCAGCACGGCACACTTGTCGGAGGTAACGATACCGGCAAGCCATGGACGGTTGCCTGGAATTTCACGCCACTTGATCTGAGAGCTGGTAAGAGTACGGTTACCCTCAAGAACATCACAGCCAATGGACCACTCGGTGTTACCAAGGGAAATCAGATATGGATACTTGTCAGGGCTGTCGTTGATCTCAGGCATAACCCAGCGCAGGGTATCTACGATATTGATCTTGTCGCCACGGACATCGGTAATACCCATAAACCAGGATGGCTTGCCAAAGAGCTGAGTAATCTTGTCGCATTCGAAAATGCCACCAAGATCGATAAGTGGAACGGCAAAGCGTACGCCCTGTACAAGGAAGAAGAGCACCTGGAACTGCTCGCCCAGATCGACATTCTTCCACTCGGCAGCAATGGCCTCGAGCTTTTTGGCCATGCGCTCCTGAGCAAGCTGCTGAGGGGTCTTGACCACCTCGGCCTCCTGCTTTTTGGCAGCAGCAATAACAGGAGCCGGTGCGGCAACGGGAGCTGCAACCTCAACGGCAGGAGCCGGTGCGACAGGGGCCGGGGCAACCTCAACCTTGACCTCTGGTTCGGCTGGGGCAGCTTCGACCTTGACCTCTGGTTCAGCCGGGGCAGCTTCGACCTTGACCTCAGGCTCAGCCGGGGCAGCTTCGACCTTGACCTCAGGCTCAGCCGGGGCAACTTCGACCTTGACCTCAGGTTCGGCCGGGGCAACTTCGACCTTGACCTCAGGCTCGGCCGGGGCAACTTCAACCTTGACCTCAGGCTCAGCCGGGGCAACTTCAACCTTGACCTCAGGCTCGGCCGGGGCAACTTCGACCTTGACCTCTGGCTGCTCGGTCTTTACTGCTGTTTCAGCGTCGGTGTCGACCTCAACTGTTGCCAGCAGGCGCTGGAGACTGTCTGAATCTGCAGGAGTTGCGTACTCAAGAGTAGACTCTTCGGTACGGGTATGAGTAACAGGCTGTGGCTGAGGCTCTGGAACTGCAGAGCTGCCTGCTGATGCAGCAAGGGCGGCCTGAGCGGCGGCGGCGGCTGACTCAGCAGATGATGCCGATGCCAGAGTGGCTGCGGCTGCGGCGTATTCTGCAGCGGCTTCAGCTGCTGCAGCTGCAGTATCCTGATTGATACTGTCTGAAGATGAAGCAGATAAGGTGGACTGGGCCTGAATATTTTGATGAGTTACAGCTGGCTGTGGAGCAGAGTCAGGCATTGGCACCGGATCTTTGTGCATTTGCAGGCCTTCTCTGAGAGCCTCTTCAGGACTCATGCCCTGAGCCTCTCTCATGGCTGCCTCTCGGGCCATTTCGCTCTGAACGGCAGCAAGCTCACTTTCAGCACGGGCGACAAGGGCACTGTGTACTGAGGTTGCAACAGCTGCAGCTGCGGCGGCACTAGGAGCGTCCTCGGCTTCAGTTACGGCCTGAGCCGCTTCAGCGGCCTCTGATGCAGAGCGGGCTGCCTCGGCTGCGGCAGCGGCTGCAGCAGCAGCTTCAGCGGCAGCACGGGCTGCTGCAGCGCGTTCAGCCATGGCTGTTAAGGATACAGGACCACCCAGCACAGGATCGGCAGGAGGCGGGGCCAGCTCAGGATCAATGGCTCCCATGGCATCCATGGTGTGCTGCTCGGCAGCGGTAAGCGGTGCTTCTGGCTCAGGAGTTTCTTCGGCAGCTGCGCTGTGACCGGAATGGATGGCGGCATTGGCACTTTGCAATACCTGCCTGTTGGACTCAGCACTGTATGCTGACTCCTGCGCAGGTACGGCTGCGAGATCTCCAGCCTCTGACTGGATTTCACCGTCGAATTCCTGGTCATCTACATCAGCCAGCATTTGCTGGAAGTAGGCGATTAGAGTCTCCTCTTCGCGATCGTGATGACTTGCTGACATCCAAACACTCCTTGAGTGATCCCCTCGGGGATCTCCGAAAGTAAAGCTGTTTCCGGGATTGCTGATCCCTGCAGTCATGAAAATCTGGTCCAAGATTCCTGACTGGAAAACTGTTCTGTTGTATTGCTCAGGGCTCATCAGGCCCTGCATTCAAGCTCTTTTAGGCAGCCTGACTGCCATGGTGGTGCTCATGCGCTGTCCTGATACTGTCAGGAAAACTCCTGAGATGACAGTTACCGGACCGCTGCTGCAACAGCCGCAGGCACCAGCTTCAAAGCTGTGTGAATCTGATTTTCGCCGTCACAGATCTCAGGAGGTAACCAGCAGATCTGTGCAATTTTGACCATGTCTCACTGACGTGTGTGAGTGCCCTGTGCCCCCATAAAATGCGCCCTGTGCATTGCCCTGCTCTGACATTGCGCCACGGCCGCTTTGTGGCGCGGCATAGCTGCCGGGTTGCTGTGCCTGTTGGCCCCCGCCGGGCTGCGTACTCTGCACTTTGCGGCGTTCTGCACATTGCCGGCAGCAACGCAATTGCTGCGTGCCCTGCGCATTGAAGAGTGCCATGAGCCTTGCTGCGTGGACAGACTCCATGAGGCAAGAGTCATTCAGGGATCAGGAGAGGCTTGAGGTCAGCAGGTATGAGACATGCCGTTATGCGCTCAGGCCCCTGCCAGGTCAGATCTGTGCTGGCATGTACTGGAGACGCTCGACCATCTCCATAAGTCTTGGGGTAACTTTCTGAGGGCTGCGCTCGAGCTCCTGCTCTACCAGGTTCTTAAGCAGACGGTGGTAGGCAACGGCGCCCTGGCGGGTCTCATCCATAAGCGGCAGTGGCAGACGCTTTGCTGATGACTCACGGAAAGACACATCAACAGGAATGCTCTCCTGCCAGATATGATCACTGTAGTGAGTCTTAAGATAGCTCAGGCTCTGTACTGAGGCCTTGGTACGACGGTCATACATGGTAGGAACAATAAGGTATTCAAAATGAACGCTCTTATTGGCACGCTGCATGACGGTAAAGGTTCTGACCATGCCCTCGAGGCCCTTGAGAGCAAGGAACTCAGTCTGGGTTGGAACAATAATGGTGGAGCTGGCTACCAGAGCATTAACCATAAGAGCGCCCAGAACTGGAGGACAGTCGACCAGGACTACGTCATAGCAGTCTTCAATCATCTTGAGAGAGCGGGCCAGAATACGACCTACACCCTGGCGGCCTGACAGATGGCGGTCAATGGTGGCCAGAGTCATGGAGGCGGCAATGAGATCCAGACCGTCATGAGGAGTATGAGTGATACAGCCAAGAATGCCCTCACGAGTGAGATCCTTCATGGCATACAGATCAAAGAGATTATTCTGCTCGAGCCTGTCGTCCTCATAACCAAGATATGAGGTCAGGGAGGCATGAGGGTCGGTATCGACCACCAGTACGCGGAGCTTTTCTTTATGCAACCAGCCAGCGAGTGTTGCCACCGTGGTTGTCTTGCCCACACCACCCTTCTGACTTGCAACTGCCCAAACTAACACTGATAACTCCTGAAATTAATTAAAACCAAGGTCGATGACTTATGCACGGGCCAGTCGGCCCAGGTTATTGAGTTTCTCTTATCGCAAACGCGGCTGCAGCAGGCTCTGCCTGCACTGCCTGGCACTGCAGCACGGCTGCAGCAGCTTATGAAGCGGCTACAACGCAGCCTGTGGAGCACCTGTGACGCGGCTATGACGCGGTTTAAGGCGCGGCTCTGGCGCTTGTGGCATTGCTGCTGACTTTCGGACCTGATGTCCGTGCCACGCTCTGATGCCTGTGTAATGGTATTGCCAGGGATACTGTCACATATGCATATTCACAGCTTTGAGTCTGCGCTTTGGATCACGCAGGGCCTATTTTAACAATATCGGCCTGATACTAGCGCCCCATTGCCCATAAAGATCAAAAAAATCGCCTGTCCTGATACTCCTTGACCTGAAAGCTGGTACACGTTGATTGTCTTAACAGGCTTAGGTCACACAGATACGGGCTCAGGCAAGGATGCACAACCGGCCCTGCAGCCCGGTAAGACGGAAGCTGCAGCTATTGGGCCGCTCAGACCGGTCCTCTGAGCACCTGCTGGTGCAGGTGACCAGTCCGGGCCGGATCCTGTGCAGCCTGCTCAGCGGCCAGCCGGTGTATGTCCAGGCGGGATTTTGGTGCAGCGCCTGGGCTGCACAGTGGAAACAGATTAAGGATGGAGGGGAAGGTACTGGCATGTCACAGCGCAAATCAGCTGCATGCTCAGACCGGTGCTGAGAATAAAGTTGACAGAACTCTGGCCACAACTGCCACTGACACACATGCGTCCATGAGGCGACTGCCTGATGGCATGGTGCAACGCGGCGCCAGCCGTGCTGCGCATGCCGCGACGGCGGTGGCGGCTGCCCGATGGCCTGGTGCAACGCGGCGCCAGCCGTGTGGCGCATGCCGCCACGGCTGTGGCGGCTGCTCGATGGCCTGGTGCCGGGTGGCATAAGCAGGCCCGCAGCCAGTCAAAGTGCTGTCAACTGTACTCTAAACACAAAGGGCGCTGCCTTGCGGCAGCGCCTGTTGAAAGGGCTGAATGAGAATTACTCGCCCTGTTGACCGAAAGGCAGACCTACATCACCATTTGGTGGTGGGGCTTCCTCCGGAACAGCCTCGTCTACAGCACCAGCACCAGCATCAGGACCAAGAGGCTCGGCCTTGAATGATACTGAACCGTCAGTATTGGACTGGAAGCTGAAGCCGCCCTGACCGGCACGGCGGGTCGGAATAATACGATCGCTGTTGCCTGGTACGATAGCCAGGGTTTCAGGCTTTAAGGCCTCACGGGAGATGGCAATAACTACTCTGCGGTTCTGAGCACGGCCAGCGCGGGTTGCGTTGGAGTAGAAAGGAGAGTACTGACCGAAAGCCTCTGCAGCCAGACGCTTAGGATCGATGCCATTAGTCTCCAGTTCCTGCAGTACATTAATGGCGCGGCGTGATGACAGCTCCCAGTTGTTGCCGTAGATAGCACTTGGAACAAAGGTGTTGTCAGTATAACCACGTACACGAACGTAGTTGTTCACATCCTTAAGGGCATTGGCAATGGTGGCAATGACCGGACGGGAACGGGTCAGAATGGAGGCTGAGTTGTTGGCAAACAGCAGTGATGAGGAAATGTTGATGGTGATCCAGTTAGGGTCATGCTCAACAATAATCTCGTTGTTTAAGCCTTCATCATTAATGGTCTCGGAAATGGAGCGCATTAAGGAGTCAAAAGGCTGGCCGCTTGGGTTTTCACCCTCAAGCTCGCTCTCGGCTGGGCCAATACCGCCTTCACCGGTTTCATCGAGCTTGCCGCCGGCAGTCATACCGGAGCTGCGGTCGGTTTCTTCGTCTGGAGTTACATTGGTCTTGGAGCCGGCTGTTGGCTTGCTGACCTCAGATACGTCCAGATCACCCTGAGTAATGGCCTCAGCATCTTCATCAGAGTTGGAGGTCTGCTCGGTAGCACCGGCATCCTCAAGGCTCTGCTGGGTGATACCAAAGTCCATAACACCGCCGCCGCCCTGGGCCTGAGACTCAACTTCGCCCTTGGCGCTGGCAGCAGAGGCCAGTGAGGCGTCAGCCATCAGATTGGCAACCGGACCTGGCAGAGCAATAACGCCAGGCACGGCTGACACCATGCCCATTTCACTGAAGGATGCCATCAGTCCCTTAATCATGGACTGGGCGTCTACAGACTTGGCCATAGCGAAGGAGTAGAGCACCACGAACACGGCAAACAGCAGTGTCATGAAGTCAGCATAAGATACCAGCCAGCGCTCAAGGTTTTCGTGAGGCGGATGTTTCTTCTTTCTAGCCATTTTTTAAATCCTGTTCATGCCCGCATTTCGCCTCGGTGTGTTACCACCGGGCTGTCCTGCTAGCTTGATAAAGCATCAGGACTACCTGATTAATCAGGGCTCTTGCTTGTCCTAAAGACATGGCCCTGATGCTTTTTCTCTTGCGGGGGTTGTCCCTGTTACCGCTGAACCTGAAAGCTTATGGCCGCAGGCTCATGGTGGAGACATGAGACTGACAGTACAGACTTACTGTCAGCTGTGGGTTAAGCACAGCTTCGGTGTCCTGCCCGTTCAGTGTACTGAACGGCAGTCAGTCCCGAAGAAGGTCAGTCACAATCAGTGACTATTCACCATTAAGGTTGCCTGTGTAAACACCGATACGGCGCTTGAGCATCAGGGTATTCTCGGCACTGGCGATTGATACAAGGCCCTCAAGGGTCATGTACTTGTACAGAGCGATTTCAGCGTTAATGGCGCGAATACGGTTGGCAGCAGGAATAAGGAAGGCGTTAGCACCGGCCACACCGTAAATGGTGGCCACGAAGGCTACGGCGATGGCAGGACCGAGCAGGTCAGGACGATCGAGCAGGGACATAGCGTGAATCAGACCAAGTACCGCGCCCACGATACCCATGGTAGGGAAGTAACCGCCCATGGCTTCGTAGAACTTGGCGTTAGGCTCGAGCTTCTGCTGCTCAAGTTCAATGGCGTTTTCAAGGAGGGCATACAGAGCGTCCTTATCCACACCGTCCACAATCATCTGAATGCCGGTACGGGTGAAGTCGTCATTGGCAGATGCTACGGAGTTTTCCAGAGCCAGTGGACCCTGCTGACGGGCCACGGTGGACATGCCGGCAAGCAGGTCACCCTGAGACTGGAAGTTAAGACGTGGAGGGGTAATAAGCCATAACATGTGCTTGAAAGCGCTGAGCAGCTCCTTGATGGAGAACTGCACGATACAGGCAGAAAGGGATGCACCTGCTACCACCAGTGCTGCTGGCAGGTTAACCAGAGCAGATGGATGGGTACCTTCGAGCAGCATTGTTGCGATAATGCAGCCTACCGCTAAAAATAAACCTACTAAATTCATAAAATTTTCACACCGAACAAAGCTCGTTGATCAACACAGCCCGGCGCCGGAGCGCTGGCCTGCATGCAAGCCGGCATTGGCTGTATCACAGAACTGCTTTTACCGCTCCACCCAACCGGAGCTTAAAGGAACAGACAAAAACATACTGTCATACATCAGAACAATGTCCCGGGGTCTCCTCAGTCAATATAACCAAAAGACAAAACAGGGCATACCAGACCTCTTTAAGCAGCAAGAGCAAGCTTAAAGTGTTGATCCCCCCCCTGGTCACTTTCGTGACGCGCTGTGCCGAAGCACCTTTGCCAGTTCATGTAAGACAGGCAAGGACCTGTTCTTTCACTCCCTGACGAAATCTGCTCAGAGCTTGTCTGAGTAAGGCTGCACTGACACCTTTACGGCACCATTTAAAAAGCAAAGCTGCCAGCAAAGCAGCGCAGCGCAGTACCGTCAGCAGCCATAATGAAATCTGTATTTAAGTCAGTTCCTGAACATCTAATCAATTATGCACCTTTGAGGGGCACGATATACGGATATGGTCCCTCAAGCTCCGTCTGCATGGGTCACCAAAGCTCAGGCGGCATGGGAACGGGCTCTACTTATAATTTGACAGCAGAGCGCACTGAAATTACAAGTCAGGAATCACTAACGGCTCACAGGCATAAAAAGGCAGTCACTCATCAAAAACAGCTGTAATTTATCAGGCTGATAAATTGCCTTAATTCCCTGCAGAGCGCATCAGAATGAGACTTTTTAAGATGCTTTGCTAATTTTATGCCAGGGACTTAGCCAAAAAATTTACAAGCAAATAATAGCATACCGGCTGGATCCAAGAATTACAGCACTCCCGGAACATGCGCACGATCAGCAATTCTTAAAGCAATTCACCATAATGGGACAAAATTCCCTGTCATGCGCACGCCTCACTTCAAGACAGTAGCGCACATTTGAGTACCTCAAGCATTTAACTGTACCGGCCTGACTGGCCCTGGGCAGCCTGACCGGTCAGGTCCGGCCAGCCTGGAAGGCTCAGTTCCTCACCGGCCCCTCAGTCACGGTGAACTTAAAGCCAGTGCTATGATCTGGTCAGGTCCGCGTCTGCGGATGAAAGTGCTGGTCCATAACTGACGAAGCCCGCAGCCGGATATCCGGTTGCGGGCTTCGTTATGTTGATGCCAGGCTCCCTGCCTTGGCAGTCTGTGACTGAGCGGGCTATGCTCAGAAGCCTGTGACTGAGCAGCCTGTGCTCAGCAGACTGTGCCTGGGCAAGCTGTGCTCGGGCAGGCTGTGCCCGGGCAGGCTGTGACTGGGCCGGACCTGACATTAAGGCCTGCCCCTGTTCACGGAGCTTAAAGGCAGCTGCGCATTAGCGGCGCATTTCCTGGACAATGCAGTCTGCAAACTTGTCCAGAGGCAGGATCTGATCAGCCAGACCTGCATTTACAACAGCCTGAGGCATGCCGTAAACAACGCAGGTGTCCTCGTTCTGAGCCCAGACCACGCCGCCCTTACCGCGCAGCATACGACAGCCTTCACAGCCGTCGGATCCCATGCCGGTCAGGATCATTGACAGTACCTTACCGCCGTAGATATTGGCAATGGAAGCAAAGGTAACATCAACACAAGGGTGGTATACCACACGTGGGTCAGCTGGCAGAATGCGGGTTCTGGTCTTGCCGGCTCCGCGGTCGAGAATCATCTGGCGTCCGCCTGGAGCGATGTATACATGACCTGGCTCGAGAACCATGTTGTCCTGGGCTTCAACCACCTCGTTCTGGCTCATGCCGTTAAGACGCTGGGCAAAGGTGCTGGTAAAGGAAGCTGGCATGTGCTGAACGATGATAACTGGAACATCCAGACGTGGCAGCTTGGGAATGATGTTCTGCAGGGCAACCGGGCCGCCAGTGGAAGAACCGATGGCTACCAGGTCATGAGACTTGCCGGAAACCTTGAAATTGGTGGATACACCCTTGGCAGCGCCAAAGCTGAACTGAATGGCGGCAGCTGGACGACCCTGATTTACTGAGCTGATGGAAGAGTAAATCTTGTCGAAATCGTCCTTGACGCGTGGAGAGGCTGCGGCAGCAGCAGAGGTGAATGTACCTGATGCCGGGGTGGCAGATGCAGGCTTGCTCAGAGTGCTGGTGGTGCCTGCTGATGACAGACCTGGACGGGCAGTGCCCAGTGTTGAGGTTCGTGCAGTTGCAGAGGTGGCACTTCCAAGAGCACCTGGACGTGCTGCAGTGCCTGCTGAGCTGGCTGAGGCAGCTGGACGTGACAGCGGAGCTCTGCGGATATGAGAGCGGGCAACGGCCTTGATGTTGGAGCGCAGGGCGTTAAGAGCATCTTCGCGACGGTGGGCAATATCGTCGAAGTTCTTAGGCATGAAGTCGACAGCGCCAGCCTCCAGAGCCTTAAAGGTTGAGTTGGCACCTTCAAAGGTCAGAGAGGAGAACATGAGAATTGGAGTAGGGCACTTGTTCATGATCTCCTGAACTGCAGTAATGCCGTCCATAACAGGCATTTCTACGTCCATGGTGATGACATCAGGCTTTAAGGACATGGTCATTTCGACACCTTCCTTACCGTCCTTGGCCTCGCCGACTACCTCAAAAGCAGGATCGCCTTGAATAATCTCAGTAAGTCTTTTTCTGAAGAAGGTAGAGTCATCAACGATGAGTACCTTAATTGCCATAAGAACCTCTTAAATCTACGACCTGCCATGGGCAAGCGGCCCACGGGTCTGCAACGGCTGCCATCTCTATGCCTGAAGCGCCAGGATGGAGCGTATTCTGATAAATATACAAAGCATCAAACCACACACAGCTATAGCGGTTGATACCCTGCTCCTTATAGTCAATGGTTTTAGACTGTGTCAGTGCTGGTGTTCCCAAAGCTGACTTTAAGTGATGGCAGCCCGGCATCTGTCCGGCTGGCTCACAGGTCAAGGCAACTTCAGAGCGATGCACACAGAATCTGAAAGAAAACTTTGCGGCCTTTGCGGCCAGTTTTTTAACAGTTAACAGTGCCCATGACAGGGTGCTGCTTATTTAAAAACAGATGCGGAACCTGTTTGCTGATCTTAATCCTTACGACTGTCAGACCATTGGAACATTATACAGCTGAATCAATTTGAATTAAGTAAGCAGGCCTGCTATTGCCTAAAAAAGGCAAAAGCTCCCTGAAGTACACTTCGGCTCCCTGCAATTGAGACACAGAATAAAAATCATCACACATGGGTACAAAACCACTTAACCGCTCGTGCAAATCACAATGCAGGCACGTGATCCTTCCTGCGCTGCTGTATTGCTGCAACAGAGCGCACCTTTGCATACAGAGAAAGTGAAACCTGAAATGGACCGCCCTTATGTCTGAACAGATTCAGCAGGTTCTGCCTGCCTAAACATGTGTGACAGAGCAGATTCAGGTAGTAACGCAGTTTTAGCAGGCGGCACTTACTAAAAGCAACATTATCTGCAGGTTCTGCCCGCAAAATAAGACTCAGCTGTCGCGCGGCCTGACTGACGCTGATTTCCCCTTATGATTAAAAGGAATGAATACAGGTGATGTGTTTGACTGTGCATTTTATGGCTGATAAGCCATTACTGCAATGGTGTGTATATCGGCAAGGATATGCACGGCTTAAGTTACATTGCCAGACTTTAAAGCAAAAAGTCCATAAAGCCGGGCTTTTGTACACTTAAGATACGCCATTATGGGAAAAATAGCAGCTTTGTGTATCTATCTGAAAATTTTTATTGATACAGACATACAACGCCTGATAGAAAAACGCTTTGTGCTTTAGGCCTATAAATACGGGCTTCCGCATATAAGACATGATATATGACAAGTTGTCCGCAGCACTGATCTGCAATACTAATCTGCCCACGTCTGGGCCCACTCCCTGCTCAGCCACTTTGTCTATGGGCTGCTAAGCCAATTTGGCTGTCTCCTGGTTGCAATACAGAGCCATATCGGGGCCAGAAGCACGAAGCCCGCGCTTATTGTGTTGGCCGCCCAGCATGGCTCCCTGCACTGCTCCCATTATGGCCCCAGCACGGCGAACAGCTATGCGTGGCGGCTGCATATGTGCCGGAGGCTGCCTATGCGCAGGAGGCTGCATATGCATGGGGGCTGCGTAGGCTTCCTTGACGGCAACATATTGATTGTTATCTTAGGTAAAATAGTGCCATGCGAACAGGGGTTGATATGCCGCATGGCAGCCCCCAGGCCGCATGACGGGTGGAATGTCCGTCGGATATTTG
>NZ_JALKIK010000026.1:0-70622 GCF_023050955.1 Anaerobiospirillum sp. NML120511 | reverse complement strand
AGGGGATAACTCCATTTACATAGAAATTTAAACGGATCCCCTATTCTATCATTTTTGAGTTGTATTTGCTAGCGATTTTTCGCTATTTTTTATCACTCCATAGATACATCATTTTCAGTTTAAAAAACCTCAAAACTAGATACTACTTTTGAGGCTTTAATTAAGCAAATTTTGCTTTTTTTGATGTGTGGCTATGGTACAGCTTCGTGTTGACATCAGGTGAGGCTGTTGCAGAAAGACGGCCTGTGTTTTGTTCAGTTTTGCTAATGGCTAAAGGCTTATTAAGTACGTCAAGCCCCATTTATCCATGCTTTGAGGGCTATTTTGTTTTGTTAATCTCATTAATAAAGTAAATTATTATTAGCATGTTCAGGTCAAATTATGGCACCTGACTGACGGAATAAATTCTCACAGGCCTGGTTGCGGGCTGTACAGGTGTAATTCACATTGACGTGCTTTCCTGAGTGGCCTGTTTATCAAGTTTATGTATGGAAGCCTGCTGTTTCTATAACTGCGGGAATTGTGAGAAATTATTGTGCTTTTTTGCAAATAAGGTAATTAATCTGTTGTGTCGCGATTTGCCTGCCGAAACAGCAGAACCTTAACAGGTCCCAAGACCTGCCATAAACCTGGGATTAACAGGTACATGACTCCCTTGTGAGCGTACTGTCCGGAGCTGTTGTTCGTGCTTTTTCGAGGTGGACATCATTTTTTACAAACGGCATATTTATGCTCATTTCAGGCCATTTATCCATATCGATTTACAGACGGCGCAGAGCTGCAATTGTGTTGGATCTTTTTGCCCTCCTGGTGTATGATGGGCCCCCACGAATTACCAAGCCTGACAGACAGAATGCCCGCTTATAAAAGGACATGATTTACCGTTTCTGAGGCTCCGTGCAGAGCCAGACGTGGAAACGCTATCTTACTGACTGGACAGGCTTTTGCTATTTCCCGATGGCCGCCTGGCGCGCCCATCTTTCTTTAAACTTATTATCAGCATCGTCCGCAGAGTGAGGCGGAGGCGCTGTCGTGAACTGTTCCTTCGGTGCAGGAAAAATCCCCTGTTACCGTGCAGCCCAGACGGACTGTATACGGCACAGGCTGCGTTTTGGATGTACAGCGGGCTCATCTGAGCACCCACATACTCCCTGCCGGCCTGACTGCTCAAGGAATGTCCCCTGTAGTATGTTTGCGCAGCAGAGAGCTTAAGCTTTCTGGGACGGGCCGTGCCCGTCATTTGTGCTTTGTACTGCAGGCAGCATCTGACAGGCTGCATCATCCTTTATATGCAACTGTACTACAGTCACGCAGGCCGATCCCGACCACCCTGGTCGTGAGACGGTATGATGTCATTTATGGAGCCGTGCCGTGCAGATCATCAAACGCTCAGGTCTTGCAGAAACATTTGACGTTAACAAAATCGCCATCGTTCTGGGCAAGGCCTTTTCCAATGTTGGTGAGGCGCTTACTGATGAAATCCGTCACGATCTGGTTACCACTATCTCTGATAAGGTAATCAATACTTCAGATCGTACCGTCGAGAACATTCAGGACATTGTTGAGCAGACCCTCATGGCCCGTGGCTTCTACTCAGTGGCCAAGAGCTATATTCTCTACCGTCAGAAGCGTTTTGAGCTGCGTACTGCCCGTAACAACATCATCGATGCCAGCGGTGACGAGACCCTCAAGGTTACCCTGGAGTCCATTCAGAATGACTTTATGGAGCCAGAGTACGCCATGACCGTACTGGCCTCCAAGTACACAGCCATTGCTCCTCGTTCTGGCTCAGTCAACGATCAGCTTACCGCCCTTATCAAGGCTGCCTGCGAGCTGACCACCTCTACTGCACCACGCTTTGAGCTTATTGCCGGCCGTCTGCTGTCCCACAAGTTTCACCGTACCTTAAGAGAGCAGCTCCAGCCTCTTAACCTCAACACTTTCTACCGCAAGATCAGCTGGCTTGCCAACCAGGGCCTGTACGGTCAGTACATCCTTGATGCCTACTCCGAAGAGGAGCTTAACGAAGCCGCCGGTTTCATCGAGAACACCCGCGACTATCTGTTCACCTATTCAGGTCTTGATCTGGTCATCAAGCGTTACCTTATTTCCACCCATAAGCACGAGCCTGTAGAGACCCCACAGGAAATGTTCCTTGGTATTTCTCTGCACCTGGCCATGAAGGAAGATCGCAACGAGCGTCTTACCTGGGTACGCCGTTTCTACGACATGCTCTCACGCATGGAAGTAACCATGGCCACCCCTACTCTGGCCAATGCCCGCAAGCCATTCCATCAGCTGTCTTCATGCTTCATTGATACTGTGCCTGACAGCCTGACCGGTATCTACCGATCCATAAACAACTTTGCTCAGGTCAGCAAATTTGGCGGTGGTATGGGTATGTACCTTGGTAAGGTACGCGCCATGGGCTCAGCTATCCGTAACTTTGAGGGTGCAGCAGGCGGCGTAATCCGCTGGATCCGTCTTATCAACGACACTGCCGTTGCAGTAGATCAGCTGGGCGTACGTCAGGGCGCTGTAGCCGTCTATCTGGACATCTGGCACCGTGACCTCCCTGAGTTCCTCCAGCTGCGCACCAACAATGGTGACGACCGCATGAAGGCTCACGACGTCTTCCCAGCCCTGTGTGTACCAGACTACTTCTGGCGCCAGGTTGAGGACAACATGGACGGTCAGTGGCAGCTGATGTGTCCATATGAGATTCGCAAGTACAAAGGCTACAGCCTCGAAGACTGCTACGGCGATCTCTGGGAAGAGCGTTACCACGACTGTCTGCACGACAATCGTATCTCCAAGCGCTCCATTGGTATCAAGGACCTGGTACGTCTTATCATCAAGTCTGCTGTTGAAACCGGTACTCCGTTCATTTTCAACCGCGATCATGTTAACAAGGCCAATCCTAACAACCACTGCGGCACTATCTACTCTTCCAACTTATGTACTGAGATCGCTCAGAACATGAGCCCAATTGCCAGCGAAGAGACTCAGATTATCAACAGCGAAGACGGTGAGATTCGCGTTACCACAACCACCCGTCCTGGCGACTTTGTGGTCTGTAACCTTGCCTCCCTTTCTCTGGGCCGTCTGCCAGTAGACAATGAGGAATACCTCAACGACCTGGTATTCACCGCTGTACGTGCCCTGGATAACGTTATTGACCTTAACTTCTATCCAGTGCCTTACGCTCAGATTACCAACCAGCGCTATCGCGCCATCGGTCTGGGCATGAGCGGTTACCACCACATGCTCTCCAAGGCTGGCATTCCATGGGAAAGCGAGGAGCACCTCACGTACTCCGATGAGGTATTTGAGCGCATCAACCGTGCTGCTATCCGCGCCTCCTGCAGCATTGCCCGTGAAAAGGGCTCCTATGCAAAATTCGAGGGCTCTGACTGGCAGACTGGTGAATACTTCACCAAGCGTGGCTATATGTCACCTGAGTGGCAGCAGGTTCGTGAGGATGTAGCCCGTTACGGTATGCGCAATGCCTATCTGCTGGCTATCGCCCCTACCTCATCAACCTCCATCATTGCAGGCACTACCGCCGGTATTGACCCTGTGATGAACAAGTACTTCCTGGAGGAGAAGAAGGGTTCCATGCTGCCTCGCGTAGCCCCTGATCTCAACCCTACCACCTTCTGGCTGTACAAGGGTGCTCACAGCATCGATCAGCGCTGGTCCGTACGTGCTGCCGGTATTCGTCAGCGTCACATCGACCAGTCTCAGAGCATGAACCTGTACATCACCAATGAGTACAGCATGCGTCAGGTACTTAACCTCTATCTGCTGGCCAACCGCTGCGGCGTGAAGACCATTTACTACGTACGCTCCAAGGCCCTTGAGGTGGAGGAGTGCGAGTCCTGCAGCTCATAAGAGGCAGCAGCGCACTCACAAGGCCTGCAGCATACTATGCAGGCCTGATATCGCCGCCCCGCAGCAGTTAACTGTTGCGGGGCGGTGACTTTTTGGCCCGCATGGTCATATGCCATATCCAGCCTGAAAACAGCGAAAACCGGTGCTGCCCCTGCATCAGCTCCGGCGGCCATTCTACAGCCATGTCTCTGCAAACTTTGGCCAAAGGCCATGGCATTAAGAGCGCCCACAGGCACCCCATGCCCGGCTTTTTATTGGCGTGACCAGGCTGTGAGCTGCCGCCATGTATGGCGAATAACTCTGCTTGGCTCCGATTTGCCATGATTTGTCCTGAGTGGCTCTGATTGGCTCCGATTTGCCTTGATTTGCCCTGAGTGGCTCTGATTGGCTCCGATCTCCCATGAGTAGCTCCGACTGGCTCCGATTTGCCATGAGTAGCCCCGACTGGCTCCGATTTCCCATGAGTAGCCTCGATTGTCTCCAATTTGCCTGCACGGGCGTGCATATGGCGCTATTGAGCTGAGCAGTTGCATGGTGAAACGGGTATAGCTTTTGCGTACAACTTTGGACATAAACAATCAGACTTATTTTGACTGTTTAACGCATATATTGCATTGATATCTATAAATACTTGCAATTGCATGCACATTTTTGGAGGCATAACCTGGCCATACCTGGTACATCCCAGAGGCCAGAAAAAACAGGCCAGCAGTGGCTCGCACACTGATGTACGGACCTTGCTGATTATCAATGTCCAAATCGCAAGATTAAATATCACATACACAGGGGACGTGTTTTGTTAAAATATGCCCTCGTTACATTTTTACTGTGCCTGCTGCAGACCCACCATGCAAAAATGCAATATGGGTCACTGTAAGCGCATACCTGTGACTATGAGAGCATGCTGTGGACAGTAAGCTCGTATCAGCGCCCTTTGGGCACGGTACGACTCCCTGTATGCTGATGCCACCGCAAGGGCGGTGGATATGGATAGTCAGACACCCCGGACTGTGCAGCCGGGAGTATTTCATGAAAGCCGCGCCGTGCGCCGCCACAATGAACCTGGCCAGTCCTGGCGGACCGGGCCGGCCAAGATCTGACTTGATTTGACCTATCTAACCCAGAGTCTGACAGTAATGGATAAACTTACCAGAAAGAAGCTCTTTAATCCCGACGGTGAAACCGACATTACCCAGTGGAGATTAATCGGCGGCAACACGACTAATCTCAACGATTTCAATAACATGAGATATCGCTGGGCTTCTGACTGGTACCGTCAGGCCATGAACAATTTCTGGATTCCAGAGGAAATCAACCTCGGCCAGGACGTTAAGGACTACCCAAACCTTACTCCTGCTGAGCGTGAGGCTTTTGACAAGATCCTCTCTTTCCTTGTATTCCTGGACTCCATCCAGACTGCCAACCTGCCTCGTATCGCTGAGTACATCACCGTGTCCGAGGTAAATCTGTGCCTGTCCATTCAGACCTTCCAGGAGTGTATCCACTCCCAGAGCTACAGCTATATGCTGGACACTATCTGCTCTGCTGATCAGCGTAACCGCATCCTCTATCAGTGGAAGAGCGACAACCACCTGATGGCCCGTAACACGTTCATTGGTGACCTGTACAATCTCTTCCAGGATGACCAGAGCCCACGTAACCTGGTAAAGGTTATTATGGCCAACTACATCCTTGAGGGTATTTACTTCTACTCAGGCTTCTCTTTCTTCTACAATCTCAGCCGCTATGGCAAGATGCCAGGCTCTGCTCAGGAAATCCGCTACATCAACCGTGATGAGAACACCCACCTGTGGCTGTTCCGCAACATCATCAAGGAGATGCAGAAAGAAAACCCTGAGCTCTTTGACGAGGCTATGGTTAAGGAGCTTCGTGAGATGATCCTTGAGGGTGTACGCCAGGAAATTGCCTGGGGCAAGTACGTAATCGGTGACAACATTCAGGGATTAAACAGCCAGATGATTCACGATTACATAAGCTATCTGGGCAATCTGCGCTGGACCAGCCTGGGCTACCCACCACTTGATGAGAAGTACATCGAAGAACCTCATTCCATGTCCTGGGTAAGCCAGTACTCCAACGCCAACAATCTCAAGACCGACTTCTTTGAGGCCCGCTCTACCGCCTACGCCAAGAGCACCGCACTGGTAGACGACCTCTAATTGAGCATGGCGCACTGCCTGCCCTGAGCAGCAGTACCGCAATGCATCTTCCCGGGGCCCCACCTGAAATCAGGCGGGGCCCCGGCCGTTTCCAGTCGCCTGTTTTCAGCGCATGGATCATCTCCTTATGCTGCCTGCAGACACTTCCGATGCACCTGTTCAGTGCTGCCATACGCGGCATCTCAATGTTCGTTGTGCAGGCGTTCAGATGCAGGTGCCAGCCTGCTGCTGCATACGCTGACAGCTGCTTCCCAACATGCCGCCAGACAGCCTCCCTTACCCCACAGCAGATGCTGCCGCAATTGCTGTGTAAAGCTGTTTATGCATGTCCGCCTGTCACTGGCACGGCACGGCACGCCATGCCTTAAACAGCACAGGCTACAGTTTCACCTCAATCCCAAGACTTTCAAGCTCTTGTCATTCATGTTCGTTACTGAGCCATAATCTCAGATAGCCAGCTGAAGTCTCATGACCTGCTGTACTGATGCCCAGATGTGCTCCCGTCTCGCATTGCCCAGCCTTGTAGTGCGCCTGTCCTGCAGCGCACCTGTCCTGCAGTGCCCCCTGTCCTGCTGTGAGACTGTCCTGCAGCACTCCTGTCTTGCTGAGCGCCTGTCCTGCAGGGCCCCTGTCCTGCAGCACTCCTGTCCTGCTGTGCGCCTGTCCTGCTGTGCACCTGCCTTGCTGTACTCCAGTCTTTCTCCTGTACCGGGCTCCCCGATATTTACATTGATGACTTCAGGCCCTGCAGTTATGCTCTGCTTTAGCCCGTGCAAACGTTTGCATATGATATTGCCCGCCCTGTTGATAAGGGGTTCATGTCATTGGCAATCATTTTCGTATGACAACTTGTCTCCTGCTTTGCCTCTCCCATGAACCATGCTTCCCTGTGCCCCTAATACTGCCAGCAACGTTTTCCATTAGATTCAGTTATGGTCAATTTTGGCGCAAAAATCCCTGTTATTTATACAGGTAAGCGTAAATATTGATCATGAATGCTAATTTTTACCAGGATCAGGAACCAGTCTTTTTATTTATGGTCATATAGCGATATAAGGCGCAATTTTTAGCGTCCTTATTCGGCAGAAAGTCCTGGTGCTCCCTGATGGAAAGCGCTATATATGACCTTCTTGCCCATCATTTTCATGCCAGTTTTAATGTGGTGAATCTTAATATCATCTGTCTGCTATCAAGGTTCACACATACATTGCTACTGATATGATTTGTCCAGCTGGCGCTTACTCTTTGCTCTAAATTAGGCCAGCTTAATGGTCCCTGATGCGGTCATTTCCCTAAGCTGCGTATCTTTTTAAGGCAGGCAGCTGTGGTGATAATACGCAGCCTCAGTAAGCCATTCTGTCCCACTGGTAAAGACAGTCAATTGCCTGCAACAGGCAGTGGCAATGGCTGCCTTTCAGGCTGGCAGTGTGCAGGCTTCAGGGCCTCCGAGGTTAAATATCAAACTATTTCAGTAAATTTTGAGCTTTTCTGATCAGCATTGCATCAATACTCCATTGCCTGTGCCTGTGACTATGCCTGTGCCAACAGCCTCTGCGCTACAGGACAGCTGAGGGCGTGCCTGTGGGCTGCCGGCAGGCTGCCTGTGGGCCGATGGCTAATGGACTTGCTTGCAGTTCCAGCCATCGAGCCTGACAGCGTCAGGGAATGACAGTGTCAGGGCCTCACAGATTCAGGTTCTGACATATGAGGCATGGTATGGCCATGCGGCATACGTGTTCATGCTGAGGCAGTGCAGTTACTGCTGATGATCAGCAAAGCTGTGATTGTGACTGAAAATACAGTCTTTCTTATCCTTGTACTTTTTTCTGTATGCGACAGTTATTTTCCATTATGGCCGGATGGTCACGCCATTATCTTGTGGTAACAGCCCTGTGCTCTCTGCTTTTTGCCACAGTGTATAACTTTGCTTTCTGGCGTCATGTTGGTTCTATCTACGCCGGCAACGATCTGAGCCTTCTTTTCAGGCTCCTCACTCCAATTGCCATCTGTGCTCTGATGATGGTGATCTTTACCGTCCTGTTCTCGTGGCGCTGGCTGCTCAAGCCTGTCATCATCTTACTGATGATGATTAACTCCATGGCCTCATTTGTTGCCATCAACTATGGCATCATTTTCGACACTGACATGATCCGCAATGTCTTTGAGACCGATCCGGCCGAAGCATCAGCCTACCTGTCCTTTACTGCAGCTGCCTACGTAATATTTCTGGGTGTGCTGCCATCAGTAATCCTGTGGCGCACCCGTATTATCTGGCCAGAGAGCATCCTGCGTGGCCTTGCTGGCCGAGTTGCGCTTTCAGGCGCATCACTGGCCATGGCCCTGGCCATTGTTCTGCCTGACTATCAGACCTACTCATTTATAGGCCGCAACAATCCAGGTATTGCCAAGGAGATCATGCCTGTTTCCTACATAGTCTCAACTGTCAAATACGTCAAATCTACATGGTTCCCTAAAACTTATGAGTACATCCATGTAGGAGAGGATGCTGTTATTGCATCCACATCCCAGCGTCCACGCCTGATGGTATTTGTCGTTGGTGAAACCGCCCGTGCTCAGAACTATCCTGAAAACGGCTACAGCCGTGATACTACCCCGTATACCTCAGGAAAGGGCCTGATTAACTTCTCAGATGTCAGCTCATGTGCTACCAGTACCGCCCTGTCTGTTCCATGCATGTTTTCCAACCTGACCCGCAATGACTTCAGTCCCGACATTGCCGAGTATCGTGACAATGTCATTGACGTGCTGACTCAGGCAGGCGTTCAGGCTACCTGGATTGACAACAACTCCTCATGCAAGGGCGTGTGCAAAAATATCACCTTTAAGGAGCTTGGCAATACCGATGGCTGTGACAGCGACAAATGCCGCGATGAGGTCATGATTCCCATGGTCGAAAAGCTGGCTCAGGATGTTACAAAAGATACTGTTATCTTCCTGCATCTGATTGGCTCACATGGTCCACGCTATTATGAGCGCTATCCTGAGCGTTTCAGAAAGTTCACCCCTGACTGTTCACGTCCTGATGTGGAGAACTGCAACCTTGCTGATCTGATAAACACTTATGACAATACCATTGTCTATACTGACTGGGTACTCTCCAGCCTGACAGAAGTGCTCAAGCGTCATGAAGATGATGCCGACCCTATGCTCTTCTATATCTCTGACCATGGTGAATCACTGGGTGAAAAAGGCCTGTTCCTGCATGGCGCCCCATACATGATTGCCCCTGACTATCAGACCCGTGTTCCTATGCAGATGTGGCTGTCAGAAAATGTTCGCAGCACTCAGAATCTGGACAGCAACTGCCTTGTCTCCCGAGCTGCCCGTCAGGCTTTATCCCACGACAATGTCTTCCATACCCTGCTTGGCCTTATGCAGGTAAAGACCGAGGCTTATGATGCCCGCCTGGATGCTCTGAGTATCTGCCGTGATGTCACAGCAGTAAAGGGAAATACCGATCCTGCTGTATCCTCAGCAACACCGGCTCCAGGCTCCACACCAGCATATGTGAAGAGCCCTTCAATGCAAGGCAACCATCAGCACTCTGCAGCTCCTGATGCCGCATAAAATCCGGAGGTGCCCGCAGATTACCATCATCTGGCATAGCCCGGCTGTTTAAGGCAGGCTCTGCCTGACCCAAAATTCTATCCCATATAATCTGACGCCATTTGCCCATGACCGGGTAAATGGCGTTTTTTGTTGTGGTTGCACAGCTGCATTAATCCGTCCGCACCATGATAATCTGCACTCTTTGAAGAGACGAACCAGACCTTACCATGGGAAAGTAAACTGCGACTTTTATCCGTCCTGAAGACTTCAATTCATAACGGAAAGGACCAGAACGAGGGCGATGGCGAGGGCGAGGCGGCGCAAGGCAGACATGAAAGCGTGAGAGTGGTCAGAGCCTTACAGGATAAAATCATCAAGGGGCAGCCAAATGGCGGCTATTGGCCCAGATCCTGATGAAGTAAGGCCGTGAGTGTGGATACGGGGACGGTTCGCTGTGTAACGAAAAGTTTAGATACTGCTGAAAAAATCGGGCTTTGTGCTGATAGAATAATATCTCATGCTTAGTATTAAGATATGTTGCTGACATAAGGTTTTCAATGAGATCTGCTCTGCTGCTGTTCAAGTATATTTTTCAGAACTTCTATTTTCTGACCATCTATCTCATAGTCTGTGCCATGCAGATAGCAGCCTGCTACGCCCTTTTTCACCGTATGATGGAGATGCACTGGCTGTGTTCAGTACCAATAGCCACATTAGCGGGCATCATTCCCTATGTGGGTACTGCACTTGGCATGATAGGCGCTATTGATATCTGGAACTGGCCGGTGTGGAAAGCCATGGTAGTCATGCTGCTGCCAAACCTGCTCATGAGCCCGGTCTACGTTACCGTCATCATCAATCTGCGTAATGCCCGTGCCGAGCGTCGCCGTCAGGAAAAGCTCGCCAGAAGTGAAAACAAAGAATAAGCATCAGCAAAGCAACAGCCCGGCAACGCCTGAGGCAAAGGCCGTGTCCACGCGCAATCCTGCGCTCACAGATGCGTCCGCTGCATAACCTGCAGACATGCAGCCGCCGCCGCATAACCTGCCGACATACGGACGCCTCATAATTTGCAGACATACGGCAGCAGCATCATGTGCATACATACGGCAGCAGCATCATGTGCAGACATGCAGCCGCCGCATAATATGCATACCTGCATACCTGCAGACTCTGCATAATCGGCCGACATATGGCAGCCCATCACATAATGTGCAGACTGCCAGCAGCTCTACATGAAGGTCATAGCCCTGAGCTTACCTTGTCCACAAGGCCCTGTATCGGTGATACAGGGCCTTGTGCATTCCGGGCCCACTGCCTCATATGTAGAGCCCCTGTCCGCACAGCATTTCATCCCGTCAGCACTGCACACTCAATCACTCCATCTGAGCTGTTCCCGGCCAAACAATAAGACAGTACAGTCTGCTGTCCCAGGGCTCTGCCAGGATATTCCATGTCCAGTCATGAGTCAGGTACAACACTTGAGCTCTGAGCACTAAGCACTGAGAGCGGACTTGTGTGCTTTCATGGCATATTCGGATTTATTTCTGGCACTTTCTGTCTTGTCTGCTGCCAGATGAGTTGCGACGCGCAATTTGCTCTTAATTGCAGCACAGGCAACTGGCCTGAGCCGCATGGCTCTTCAGGCCTGTGTTGACACAATGCTCAGCTTGCTTATCCCTTTAGGGAGATGCCTGTTTTTCTGGGAAAGTTTTGAGAATTTTGTTTATCAGGGGCAAGGGTCATTAGTAAAGCTGTCACGGCTATGTACAATAGCGGCCAAAAGAGCCCAGGGGCTGAAAAAGCTCCCCTGCGTCCCCGGCTGTGCCCTCAGTTTTATACCTGCCATCTGGCCTGTATAAGCCTGTCGTCGTGGCAAGGGCACAGGCACATAAGACTGCACGTCTGTGTGTCATTGCACGGTATTCAGGGCTCTTCAGATAACAGATAAAACTAATCCTGACCGCCCTGTACTCCTGCAGGTCATTGGTCAGGTCTCAAGTATGTTCAGGCTGCCGCCCATCTGTGGAATGACGGCTGCTCCCGAAAAGCTGTGAGGTGCTTACGGGCAGAGTCGCTTCATGCATATGGCAGGAAAACTACCGGGGGAAACTCATGTTTCTTATCATTCTGTACATCATCGGTATCACGGCTGAAGGTATTACCGGAGCCCTTGCTGCCGGCAAGCGAAAAATGGATCTTTTTGGCGTAATGTTCATTGCCTGCGCCACGGCCATTGGCGGCGGATCAGTACGCGACATGCTCTTTGGCCATTATCCTCTTACCTGGGTTGCCCACCCTGAATATCTCTTCATAGTCTGCGCCGCAGCACTCATCACCACCCGCATGCCTTATTTCTTCAGCCGCTTTGAGCGCACTTTCCTCGTACTCGATGCTCTTGGCCTGGCTGTCTTCTCCGTAATTGGTGCCCGCATCGGCATGGAATACCACTCTACGGGATCGATAGCCCTGATTGGTGCCGTAGTAACAGGCGTGTTTGGCGGTATCTTACGCGATATCTTCTGTGCCCGTGTTCCTCTGGTCTTCCAGAAAGAGCTTTATGCCAGTATTGCCCTGCTGACCGGCCTTATGTATGTAGCCATTGATTTCGTCTCTGATAACTACTACTACATCAACGAAAATATCAATATCATCGCATGCCTTATAACAGGTTTTGTAACACGCCTTATCGCCATACGCTATCACCTTGGCCTGCCAGTATTCTCCTTCCTGCCTAACGACGAAAACAGCGACTCCACCAACAAAACAAAATCCTCCAGCACCAGCACCAGCTCGGCATCCGAACAGCAAACAGACGCCAGGCCAACCCCCTCCCAGGCTCAGCAAGCCAAGTCGCCAGCCATCAACTACTCATCATCATCTCAAGCCCCAGCACCTGAAGTAAATGCAGACCATGCAGCCCCTGAAGTAAATGCACCCCATGCAGTACCTGAAGTAAATGCAGACCATGCAGCCCATGAAGCAAATGCAGACCATGCAGCATCTGACTCAGAGCAAAATCCATCAACAGCTGCACTGAGCATCTCTGCTGACCTGTCCCAGGAACAACAGAATATTGCCACAGCACCTGCGCCTCATGCCGCTGATGCCTCTGATTCCGATAACAGAGCTGGTGGAGCTCCACTGGCAAAGACCTCAGATTCCATAGCAGAAACCAGTTCCCATAATGAGACTGCAGGTGCCGATAAGAGCACTGACAGCAAGAGCTAATCGGCAACAGGACAAACTGCAGCTCAGATCACAGTCATAAGAGAGCAATGGCTGTTTCATACCACCGGGAAACAGCCATGCAGGCGACTGTTCCTTAAGAGAAACCTGTAGCTGACGCACCTCCATACACGTTACAAAACTTTAGATTGTAAACATCTCAAAGATCAGCAGTAACAGCTGCACTGCCCACTCACCTCTAAATCAAAGCCAAAGCCAAATCCACCCTTTGATCATGGGTTTAGGAACGTTTTAGGCTTGGAGTTGGGAGTTATGCCAGGGCAAAGAATCCGGGCAGAGCATCTGAGCTGATAACCAGGTCAGACCTCTGGTGCAATGCAGGCTTCAAGGCGTGTGCTTTTGCCGGTTCTGACTGTATTTTCTGTGTGCCTTTATAACATGTAAGAGACTTATGCGAGTCATGTGGTTAATAAGTCAGACTCAGCACTTTATGCAGTGAGCTCAGGCGTATGGAATTATGTTTCAATTCAAGTATGTCCTGCTCTACTCGTGCTCAGCAAAAAATACTGTCTAAAATATTTTATTATTAATTATTTCAGACCCTGCATGCTCTGTCAGATATGCTGGCGCAGCAGGGCCTGACTGTTTTTATGGTCCGGTATCAATCCAGCTCAAGTGATAACTTGCTGGCAAGTTCATCCTTGCATTGCCTTTCTTTGCTCTTATCAAACTGACCGAAATTTATTTTTCCAGCCCCAGCGACCTTCCAGCACTGATACTGACAGTCATCTGGAGCTGCTCTGTACAGAGCAGCACTGCACTTCATTTGCTGTATGTGCATGACATATGTGCTGGGCACTGCCCTTTGCTGCCCTGTTCGCGCATGCGTTTTGGCCTGTAGTGGCAGCGTAGTCGGATGGTGTTGAAGATGGGCACGTGGCGTGGGAGGGTTGCAACTAATGCAGTTATTTGCCACAAGAGGGGCTAAATTAAGGCCATGGCCATGGATATTGTGTACAATAATCATGTACCTGCTTATGCATGACCTGCACTGATATTGAGATACGGTAAAATTTAGCTCCTGACAGAGCAAGACTGCATGCAGTTGATGTCCCCGCAATGGGGAGGCTGTGTACTTATGCATCAGGTGCCGGGCAGATATCAGTTATGCTGATACCTGAAAAACTTTATAAAACTGCAGATAAAACACCTCGCCTGTTACTGATATGAACAAGGCTTCAGAACAGCAGGCGTACTGTAGCAGACAGTTGCTGCATACAGTTGTGGCAGACAGCTTTGGCTGACAGTTGCTACATACAGTTGTGGCTGACAGCTTTGGCTGACAGCAGTGCGGTGGTATACACTCACTTGCTGTACGAGAGCTGACGGCTTCTTTACCGGACAGCACTGCAGTGGCAAATGATAGAATTATTAATATCCAAGGCATATTTACAGGAAAGTCTGTAAAGGACTGACCTGTCATAACATTTGATATGACAACACTTACTTTCCCTATTAAGTCTTTCTGCTTTGTAGACAAAGTTGAAGACAGAAAGCTGATACTTACACGTGTTGCCGACCTGGTTGATGGCCAGTGGGTGGCACCTGATATCAATAACAATATCCCTCTCAGATACGAAAACAGAGTAAGCATCTTTGCCCGAAATCTTGGTGAACAGCCAGGAGATGCAGGTATCTGGGAATGGAGCTGTAAACCTTCCCCTGATGACTCACGCTTTGACCATGTAACATCAAACAGAATTTCCGGCAGCCCTGTTCAGATGATACTTGTAGACAGTAAGAGCGAACTGCAGGCCATGGTAGATCAGCTTAAGACAGGCATAAACATTAACACTCCTGTCTTTCGTCTCGATACTGTCTTTGCTGTCAGAACAGGAGGCGGCTACTCAACCGTTCTGGTAAGGGCCGGTGAATTTGAATACAACGGTTCAGCGGTCAGACTCAGCCCTGAGGCCAATGCCTATCTGCCTTGCTATACCTTCAGTGAAAAAGATGTTCTGACCATATACGATTTCTATAATTATCGTATGCTCAGAAAGGACGAACTGCCAGCGACAGATAAGACTATTGGCCTGTCTGATCCGGCTCCTGTAATCAGGGAAATGTTCCTCGATCGTCTGTCATGGTCATTTTTCCGTGATGTCGGACTGGGCAGCAAAAAAGACTGGGCCAATGTCAAATCCATTATGGAGAACATCCTGACTCCATCGCTTACCGATGAGGTCGCTACAAGTATTGGCTGCAGCAAAGAGACCTCAGCTCAGCTGATCAGAGACATGATCAGTAATGCTGACAAGGCCTTTGAAGCCAAGGACTTTGACATTGAGCTTCTTAACAATGTTATTGCCAATAACGACAGCATTCTGGAGATCTGCGCTCCGGCCCTGAAGAAGCGCTACAGCGAATTTGAAACCGCACTGCTTGATCATTCAGAGAACTCTCTGAAAAATATCTCTGCCAATATTGCCAGGATTGAGGAGCAACTGACCACCAGCCCTCCGGCTAATGCAGATGAACTCAGGAACAGCAAAGATGAAACCTCCCTGTGGTCATCACGTCTTGATGTGGCAAGACTTCTCAAAGAAGTCGATCAGAAGAAGGCTGCTCTTGAGTCTGAGCTTGAGGAAATCAGGAAAAATTCCGAGTCCATCAAAAACAGGGCATTAAAAGACAAGGCCGCCATGGAAGAGGCAGAGTCCGCCCGTAAAGAGCTGGACAGGCTTAAAAACGAGTATGACCGACTTTCAAAGGAGCATGACAGGCTCACAAAAGAGCTTGAAAAGCAGAAAAAGGATGCTGCCAGGGACCTCAAAGACAAGGATCAGGAAATCGCCAAAATTCAAAAGGAGAGGGACAGGCTGATCATTGAGAATACGTCTTTGCTCAACACGGCTAACGAGAATCATGACATCATTGAGAACGGTTTGCGTTATGCTCAAGAGACAAATGAAGAGAATCTTGAATTAATCAAAAAGTATAAGGCGAATTACCGCTCCCTTAGCGCTCTTCTTGTGGACTATCATAATTCCAACACCAGCGCAATTGACTTGATAATCGCTATATTTGAAACCAAACCAAAGCTCACCAAGTCAGAGCGTGATACGCTTAAACACCTCAAAGATCAAAAGGAAAAAATGACCAGGCTGGTCATGTTCCTTGAAGATGAAATTGAATGTTCAGAGCCAGACTCAGACTCACATATTGAGCTCAGTGAGGCAGCCACCGATACTGCCGGAGCCGTAACCGGCAAAGCTGACTCGAAGACAGCTGAGGAAGAGAACAGCCAAGCAGATATGGAGAGCGATGCCGAAGAAGGCAGCGAAGTTGCCACAGGCAAAGACAGAACCACAATGAGCTCACGCTCTTTATTCTCCAGTCTTCTCAATAAGGACTCCTCCGACAGCAGCAGTGCCGAAAGCAGAACTGCCGTCCCAGCCACAGCAGGAGGTGACAAATCATCCGCAAGTGATGGCTCAAGCAAGAGCAAGGTCAGTGGTAACCGCACTGTCAAAGCCGGCATTGCTGACACTGATGTCTGCGCAGCAGGATCTGTCTGTGATGACAGCGATGATGCCGCTCCGGCTGTTGCCCCTGGCGGAAGCGTAGCAGCGTCCCCTGCAGCGGTAGCCATGACCGGAAACACAGTAGCTAAGACCTCGCAGATTCAGGGACAGCATGTTCAGGAACAGCATTCTCAGGACAGCTTGTTTGGCTGCCGCTTTGCCCCGGCTGTTCCTGACAGCATGTGGTATATCGCTCCATCTGGCCTTACCTGTGAGCATGTTGCAGCCGGTACCTCAGAGCTGCTCGATGTTCTTCGTGAAAAAGTGGGCAGCGGTCAGGCAGACTTTGAGCTTCCTGCTGCAAGAGCTCTGGAGAAGCCACAGGACTTTATTGATGTTCTGCACAGCAATCTGAGCTCAGAGCCTTGCATGAACACCAGCACTGGCAGAAAGACAGTGCCTTTTGTCGAGAGCAAAATGGCTCTCATGCTCTCCTGCTGGCTGTTTGCCCACAGATTCAACAGATATCCTCTGCTGATCTGCGGTCAGGGATCCCGTGGTATTGCTCAGGCCTTTGCCCTGTCAGGCAACATGGACCTCATTGAGGTTACCCCGGGTCAAACCGGCAGCAGTACCGATCTGGCAGCAGCGCTTAGTTCACCTGCAGTACGAGACTCCTTGCCTGAGTCTGAGCTCTTTGTGAACAATCCATTCACCTCCCCTGAGTGGTACAACATGATGCTCTGGCTTAATGAGCACAACTGTACCAATGCCATCATCAGCGCCCCTCAGAGCGATGAGCTGGTCAACAATGCTCAGTCCATTATGAGCTGCTGCTGCCCTGTGCTCAGTGAGCTCTTTGTCAGTGACAGCGAAAACTGCTCTGCTTTCAACTGTGCAACCATGAAGGCTCCAGCAGACAGCACTGGCGAGTATGGTTCCCATATCTGGCAGACTGAGGAGTCAGAAGAGGACGGCAAACTGCTGTTTGCCGCCTCTGAAAAACTCAACCTCAGTCCGGCAGCACTGCGCAATATGCAGAACATGCTCTTCTGTGCCCGCCAGATGTACAAGCAGCAGAGAGGATCCATCAGCGTTGATGACGCCCGTATGATGGAGCTTCTGTTCTTTGTAGCACCTGCCGCCGCACTGACAGGTGATCACGAAGTGCTCGGTGAGTGCATGAGAGGACGTAAGGTTATGAGCATGCTGACACCGCAGGCCCGCCAGGCACTCAACCACCTGCACAGAACAGCAGAGCAGCGCGCCATGCGTGCCAAAGGACAGATATCACTGTTCTAGCATTATCTGCACAGCAGGGCTATCAGGCCAGGCTGCGCAGACCGCGCCACCCTGAAGGCCAGTAATGCAGGCAGCCCCCATGCAGCAGCATACAGGAGGCCATCACCGGCCATTGCATGCCGCCTGGCCAGCTCCTCATGGCAAGCAGCCCATCCATATGACAGGCGGCATGACCTGGCCGTGCTTTGACTGTTCCCTGCTCAGTGCCTGCACAAATGATCCATGGCTGGCAAGGGCGGCACAGGTTTGAGTGCACGGATGTGCAGATCGAAAAAAGGCAGATATCCTCGGATATCTGCCTTTTTCTTTCTCAACTGGCTGGCATTCAGACGCCATCTGAACTCCGCAGCCATATGCATTCAGACCCTGTCTAAGCTACTCAGCCATGTGCTTTCACGCGCCATCTGAGCTCCGCTGTCCTGTGCATTCAGACACCATGTGCTTCCAGCAGCCGGGAGCCAGGACTCAGACGGCGGCACTCATGGCGCTATTCCTGCCAGGCAATGAGCACCAGCTCGTAGAGCGGGTTGCCAAAGCAGGAGCGGCGCAGACGGAATTTGTAGCCCAGATTGAGGCTTTCAAGCCAGCCCTTGAGCTCATAGAACTCATGAGGATTGTGATAACAGGCAATTACCAGAAGAGGCTTCTGTTCAATAATTGTCTGACGGGCACCTTCTAAAATAGGCTCTTCGTAGCCCTCCACATCAAGCTTGAGCAGGCCCACTTCGAGATTTCTCTCCTTAACAAAGCTGTCGAGGGTAATAACCTCAATCTGCTCGTAGAGCTCATCTACCTGAAAGTCGCGGGTCAGAGTAGCCATGGAGTCACGCTCACCCTGAATCTTGCTCACGCGCAGGCTGCCTGGCTCAGCTCCCAGGCCTTTGTTAATTGCCTCTACGTGTCCTGCCTTAATATCGTCTTCAAAGGTTGTGGTCAGTTCTTTGAAATTGGCCCCTACCGGCTCAAAGCTGATGACATGAGACTCAGAGAAGAAGTGACGGAACACGGCAATGGTGTCGCCGATAAAGCCGCCACCATCGATGATGTTTTTGCCTTTGACGCGGTTGATTACTTCACCAGGCAAGTCGTACATGCCATACATGTTGGTGACAGATGAGCCCCACTCCAGATTCACGTTGTTGAGAAATGGGACAGTTCCGGAGTCGTACAGCTTCTGGTAGTGGTTGAGCAGAGCACGGTCAGCATCTGTCCAGGTAAGATCATTTTTGACCAGCACTGAGCTGCCACCGGCTGCAAGTTCACACAGCATCATATGCCTGTCTACATAAGCACAGGAAATACCGTCCATGCCCTCTTTGAGCTTAGCCAGAACCTCTTCCATATTGTGAGTCTGGTGATATTTGCGGAACTCAGCTGACCATCCGCTCTGAAGCACAGAGTAATTATCAAGCACATGCTGGCCAAATTCAGCCACATTCATGGCCTTTGCCTGTCCATTCTTATCAGAGAGCACAGCTACCGGCTTTGCAGAAACACTGACAGTAGCCTCTGCAACAGCTCCGGCGCCAGTGTCAGCACTGTCATCAGCACCTGCAGCAACAGTACCATGAGCAGCGGCTGCAGATGCAGCCTGCTCAGCAGCTGCCTGCTCTTCCTGCACAGCTGGAGACATATCTGACTTCGATGCCTTTGCAGCCTGATTTACGGAGCTGCTGTTCTTCTTCCTGTTTTTTGCTGCCACACTAAAATCCTCGCGCGCCTCGATACCAGGCGCCTCAATCTTCAACCTGCAGGCCCTCAAGCCCAAAAATCATGCTGTGCCATACCTGACCTGGTCAGTCCAGGCCAGTACAGACAAGGTCAGTCCAGGCCAGTACAGACAAGGTCAGTACAAGCCTGGCCATTACGGGCAGATCCGGCTTACGCCAGCCAATACTGATAAATCCTGTAAGGCCGGGGCTCAATCTCAGGAGCTTTCTGCTACCCTGTTGATGACACAGTGCCGCTTATCATAACCCAGCCTGCCCCTGCTTGCCATAATGGCCATTACATAAGGGATTGGCATACACCAAAATCCGGACGCCCAAAAGGTAAAGCAGCTTAAACAAGAGTGCAGGCAGACTATAGTGCTGCTCGAGGGCGGACCATGACATAAACTGCTACGGGCCCAGCAGATGTGCCAGGAGGCCGCATCTTCCACCTCCACGGTAGATTGGCAAAGGCAAAGTCGTTGGGGTATGCATGGTCCTGCAAGGCAATGAGGCTAACAGTATGAGTTCAACCATAGGCAAGAGCCTGAAAGGGCATGAATACACAGGTGTGCCAAAGGTCTCAGATACTGTACTGGCAGCCAAATTAAGTCGTTTGCTGCCTGCGCAGGAGCTCTGTTGACGACCTCCTGAGGATGTGGGCGACGTTCTGCGAGGGGATAAGGGCATTGGTCCGTTAAGGCTAATGGACCATGGTATGTGCAGGGCCGTGAGCATGTCATGGCTCGCAGGTTATGAGCATTTCATGGGGCGCAAAGCTGTGTACAGCCAGGCCTGACTGGCCTTCCCGGCAAAATGGTATGGGGTCTGACCTGCTCGCGTACATTACAGGAATCTATCCATGGTAGACAGGCAGCCATTCATGTTAGCAGTCAGCGTTATGAGCATACTTACACGCTTGCGAATACCTATGCCTTGTAAGGTTCAGAACGTGCTATTGCTCAGTAATGGCACGGCCTTAAAGAGGGATATGATGATGGAGATGGAACTTAGGAGTAATGTGGGGCGTGGCTATGAGCAGTCTGAGCAAATTGCAAGTTGGGTGCTATGGCTGATCTGATATGAGGCGCTACATGTTCAGAATAATAAATAGATGATTATTAACCTGTCGTACAGGCTGTATCGAGATGCTGTACCATGCGGGGTGGGCAGAGCACGCCTGAATTTAACAGCTGTTTTCTCTGTTTTGTAAGGCATTAAACGAGCATAAAAGCTGATATAAATCACATTTAATCATATGTTAAAGCCGGGGGTTCACACCATGAGCCTTGCACTGTTTCAGGGAATAGTCATATGCAAATGTATTCCGCAGTTATGCGTATTTTTTACTTTTTTACGCGTTAGACATTTCGTCAAATACCAATTGGCTGAATCCTGATTTTATGAGACTTGCAGCCATTTCCATAGTTACACCATTCCAAACATTATGCGATACTTTTACCATGACTGTTTGCTTTTTATACGCTCAATAAGATGCATACGAAAGTATAATACGGAATGCTCTGTGTTCACTTGTGCACTGCACGCTATTGCGATAATGCATGCCCTTCAGGCTTATAAACAGACTGACCTCAGGCGTGCCTGAAAGCTTTACTGGAGCCCCGGTCAAGCTTAATAATACTTTTTCACAAGTAAACACTGGCGCGATTTGCCCCTGCTATCAGTAGTGAATTATGCCCGTACCTCCATGCCACATGTTGTATAACGGGTATAAGCGACACTGACCATTCCTGCGCTTCTTTCCATGTCATGTTCATGTATGAAGGGCTGATGCACCAGTAAATGTAGCGGCATAAACTGTGTGATCGGCCTTACTCTGGTGATGCCCTGCCTGCCTGAATAATTCACATGCATCAGGGCTGTATGGCTCTGAATATTGGCTATAAGAACTGAGCATAAAGAGCAAAGGGACTGCCTGCAGCTTAAAAAGTCATGTTCATCAGGCCCCTGTTCAGTACCAGTACCTGATCATCTGTTGCTGACCACTCCGTCATTGCCTTACGAGAGCAATGAGTTTCAGACAAACAGTATTTTCAGACAACAGAAATTCTGACTAATAACATAAGCGCTCAGTCCTCACCTGGTCCTGATGGCTGTCCATAATCTTTGAAGACCACTACGGTTACCTGGGATTGCCTGTGTACCTGCCTTATGCTGTGCTGCAATCCCTCTGAATCCCAATACACGCTGTTACCAGCATTACAGCAGTGACAGCAGCAAAAGCCCAGCCCCTGCTCCTTTGACTCACATCGAGCACATGCTGTTCCTTATTCCTGTTAAGCCCGTTGAGCCTGTGCAGGCTTTATAACTTACGAAGCTCGTGAAGCTCATTAAGATCAAGGCCAGACAGAGCAGGCTGGCTAAGACTTCTGTCATGGTCATGGGGTTATGGAGCTGCACTCCTGCATACACGCAGTTATTTAATTAATCTGTGTGACTGTGAGGGTCATGTGTCCCTCCTCTGCACTGATTAAAAGCTTTTCTTTGCAGTATCCAATGCCGTACTTAACTCGGTCATTGCAACCTGTATGCAATGATTGACGCAGCACCGGCAAAGAACTGTTTCCTTTTAGTTTTGTCCTGGGTCTGCTGCATGATGCGGACCTTAATACAAGGTGTTATACAACCTTTACGCTGTGTAAGCTTATCTTCACCCTTTCCCCTTTTATGGCGCAGTCAGTGCGCCATGGCAGCACCATGCCAGTCAGGCATGGTACCAGTACTCAGCGCCATGCCAGTAAGGCACAGTGCCTGGGCTCAGCAATGCCTGGGCACAGCAGCGTCCGGCACAGGTGCTGCAACAGCATGAAGCCGGTCCGTTGTGCTGTCCGACTCCGTAAGGAGACGCCTGTTGCGGGCTGGCTGACTGTTTTTTGGAGAATGTGAAAGATAGGCACAGCATGTTCCTATGTGAGGAGCTGACATGTCAGCGCTTAATAACAATTTGTCATCAAGTGCCCCATCCTATGCTGCCGAGTCTGCAGGCAGCTCCGCCAGTGCCGGCAGTGCCGGCGGTGAGCATCGCAGTTCGCTGGTAAAGCGCATTGCTGCTATTTCTGTAGCTGCAGCTCTGCTGGCTTTTATTTCCATCACGGCTGTGTTCTACCGCATTTCATCGGCACTGATTGAAAATGAAATCATTATCAAGCAGCTTCCGGCTGAAACCAGTCTGATCGCCAGCAATATCCGCGCACAGATCGATCCTTATATCCATCTGTCCCGCTCCATGGCAGGCTCCGTATACACAATTGACTGGATGAAAAAAGGCGAACCTGATTCAGGTCAGGCTCTTTTTGAGTCCAACAGCCGTTCCCTGCGTGAACGCAACAATCTGTTCTCCACCTTCATGGCCTCTTTCGTAAACAATGTTTACTACTTCAATGGCAAGAGCAATGGCGCTCTTGATATTGACGGTCGTGACTCATGGCTAAAAGGTATCATGAACAGTCCTGATGAATTTGTTCTCAATATGGACAAAGACAGAAACACAGGCAATCTGGCACTGTTCGTCAACTACAAGATGTTTGATGACCAGGGCAAACTCATTGGTATTACCGGCGCTGCCGCACAGCTCAATATACTCAAGGAAATGATTGCCAGCCAGAAACTGGGCAAGACTGGTGAGTTCTTCTGCATTGACGAAAGTGGTCTGATTCAGCTGCATGCCAACCAGAGCTACATTCTCAATACCAATGTCAATGAGATTGAGCCGGGCATGTTAGAAGTCATCAAAAATACGGTAGACAATCCAGGTCACTCGTCTTTCTTTACCTCTCAGAAAGATGGCCAGGACTATATCATCGTAGCCATCAAAGACCCTGAGCTTGACTGGATTATCGTAGGACGTCTGCTTGAGTCAGAGGTTATGGCCCCGCTCAAGAACATTCTGATTCAGTCCACCATAGTCATTATGGTGATGATTGTGGCCCTGTTGATCTTCAATTCCTATATTTCCCGTATTCTCAACCGCAGACTCAATCTGCTGCAGCTTAATATCTCCAATTTCTCCGATTACTTTGAGCGCAAAACCGGTTCGCCAAATCTCAAGCGCGCCAGTACCAATGATGAAATTGGTGTAGCCGTCCAGACCCTGTGTAACATGGGTGACCGTATCGAGGCCGGCCTTAAGGACAATATGGCTGCCATGAATGCTGTACAGGAAACGATTGACAACGTAAATCAGGGCAATCTGCACTCCCAGGTAGGCTATCGCAGTCAGGATCAGTACATTTCCGTCCTTATTGACTCGCTCGATCACACCATTGCCACTGTGAATACCGTTATTACCGAGGCCTCCACTGTTCTTGGTTCCTATGCTCAGAACAACTTCACCGCCCGTGTTGAGAGCCATGGTTTTGAAGGTCAGTACCACAGCCTGATGAATGGCATTAACCGTCTGGGTGAGGCCATGTGTGAGCTGCTGCGTGACCACAAGGAGCTCTCAGATGATCTAAAGGTCAAATCAGGTCAGCAGACTGAGGCCGTATCCACAGTAGCTTCAGCTCTCAAGCAGCAGCTGTCCCTGATTGATGGTACTCTCAATGCTACCCGCACCATCACCGACTCCAATGTCGAGGTAGGACGCCGTACCAATGAGATTGAGGAAAATGCCTCCCGCATTCAGAATGTGGTAGCCACTATCCGTGAGGTAGCCGAGCAGACCAATCTGCTGGCCCTTAACGCCGCCATCGAGGCTGCCCGTGCCGGTGAACATGGCCGTGGCTTTGCCGTGGTAGCTGATGAAGTACGCTCTCTGGCTGGCGTTACCCAGAGCAGCCTCAATGACATTATCTCCATCTCGGAAAAGCTTATTGAGAACATCCATACTCTCAAGTCTTCAGTACAGACTCAGGCCCAGTCCATTGAGCTTATTGAGCACTCCTCTGATGAGCTGCGCAGCAACAGCCAGAACAACGCTACTCTGGTAAATGATGCCCAGAACATCACCCTTGAGCTCGACGCCATTGCCGAGCGCATCTCCCACGAGGTGTCCTCAAAGAAGTTTGAGGTCTGACGGCCCCACCGGCCACAGTTCAGCCATGGGCATGGCAATGCCCATGGCAATGACCATGGCCAAAGGCATGAGCACGCATGTCAGGTTGCAGCCCCACGGCCATATGATCCGAACCTGCCCCTGCCCCTGCCCCTGCCAGGGATTTAGCTTCAGGGCAGAGCAGATACAAAAAGAGCATTCCCGATGCGCCTGTATTGGGAATGCTCTTTTTTCATGCGTATATTTTTTGAACAGTTGTGCGCACAATGCTCATAAAAGTGTCAGACCTGCAGACGCCCCTGTTTTATATGCAGTCATAATCAGGCCTTAGCAGCACCTGTCTGATGGCTGTAATATTTGCTGTTCCCTGATCACAAATACGGAAAAGAAAAGTAGCTAAAATCGCCCGGACTAATATAATGCTTTGTTCAATTAGACAAACTGACATAAAGGCCAGACTGACCTGACGGTCAGCAAAGACCTGGACCAGCAACTGACCAGGCCACATACTTCATAAACCTTGCTGTTTAATCTCTGTGAAAATTCAGCAGGCAGCTCAGCTGTTATACACTGGTATCAGAACAGTCTGCTGGCAGTCATGACCGGTCTTACGCTGGCCTGACGTCCTTGCGCAGTGACCTGCGTGGACTGCAAAAGCACCCAACTATGGTTTTATCTTAGGGAGTCAGACTGATTCAGCTCATTAAGGTCAGCGGTCTGTACCTTAAAAAGAATCTTAACTGCAGGAAGCTCCGATCAGGTGCACTGCAGATTTTGCCTTTGTACTTTATTTTGCTCTTCGCTGCTTTGTAGTGCAGCGGGCATTTACCGTGATGCCATGTGCAGAGCCCCAAGCGGCCTGCATGACATGCTTTAAACTGTTTTCTATGCTGTTTGTAAAAGAGCTGGTGGCAAGCCATGCTCAACGCAGTTCTGTATGCAACATTCAAAAGGTTTTGTAACGCGGCTGCAGATGACACACTGTCAGTGGCCGTAATGAATTATTGTAGTTACCTTTCCAGTTTTTCCCTGCAGGCCCGTCCTGCTTTTGTTTTATTTACCCCGTACCACTGCTCCGGAGCTGCCTTGCTGCTCCTGCACTCATAATTTTAAGTACTGCAGTCGCAGGTGCAGCTTCAGCTGCGCATCGGCGGCATCGGCTGCGCATCGGGTGCGCAGGCAGCGTCATGTTAAGCATGCTGTCCGCATAATGCGTGATGCAGATGCCGGTCAGATACTGAAATTATGATGTCTCTTTTCTTCCTTTGTAAAGCGGCAGCATCTCAAGGCCATGTAACATGATGGAACATGGATGTGGTACGGATACATTCTTAACTCTTATATCTTCCATCTTCAGGAGCCGTCATGGTCAGAAATTCTCTGGTCCGTCGCATCGCCTTTTCCAGTGTCCTGTCGAGCCTGCTGGCAATTATAGCCATCACGGCCGTTTTCTATCAGATTTCGGTATCGCTTATCCGTCAGGAAATTCTCCGTGAGAAGCTTCCGGCTCAGGTAAGACTGGTGGGGGCCAATATCCACGCTGAGATCGATCCCTATATTCAGCTCTCCCGATCCATGGCCCGTTCCCGCTATGTCATCAACTGGATGCAAAACGGTCATGATGAGGCCGGCTGGAAACTCTATCAGGATGATGTGGATACCCTGAAAAAAGAGTATGGCCTGTATTCTACTTTCCTTGCTACCTTCACCAAAAATATCTACATCTACAATGGCCGCAGTGAGGGCCCTCTGCAGTTCCAGGGACGTGACGCCTGGCTCAATGAAACCTTGCAGAGCCCTGAGCGCTACGTAGTTAACACTGATGTGGATGATGTGACCAACGAGCTTGCCCTGTACATCAACTACAAGGTTTTTGATGACAATGGCAAGGTAATCGGTGTAGCCGGTGCATCAGCCAATATCAACGATCTCATTTCCATGATCTCCCGCATGAATCTCGGCGGTGGCGGTTCTACTTTCTGTATTGCTGACGATGGTGTTGTTCAGCTTCACTCCAATGCCAAATACATTCTCCAGGCAAAGACTGATGACATCTACCCTGGTCTTTACTCAATTGTCAGGGACATTGTTTCCAAAAAGAGCAAGCTCCCATATGCTGCCTACACAGATCCCAAGGATGGCCGGGAGTACATTGTTCAGGCTTACCGTGACAATGAGCTTGAGTGGACCATTATCGGCATGATTCCACGTGAGGAAGTTACTGCCCCTCTGCTTCTTATTATTGAGTCTGCAGGTGTGGTCGGTCTGCTCACCATCATCATGATCGCCATCTTCAACTTCTTCATCTTCAGACTGCTGCGTGGTCGTCTTGCCCTGCTCTCTTACAACATGAAGGCACTGTCTGACTTCTTTGACCGCAAGACCACTGCGCCTGATTTCCGCCGTGCCCGTGTCCCTGATGAAATCGGCGATACCATTGATACCATGTGCAGCATTGGTGAGCGAATGCAGGCTGGTATTACTGACAATGTCAAGTCCATTGACTCGGTACAGAAAGCCGTTGATGACGTAGGCTCAGGCCGTCTCAATACCAGAGTAGAATATACTCCTCAGGATGACTATGCCGCTGCCCTGGTAAGATCCTTTAACGGCACCATTGCCAGTGTAAACGATCTGCTCAGTGCTGTTATGGATCTGCTCCACCAGTTTGAAAACAATGACTTTCGTGGCCGTATGGACTCCTCATCTGCTCAGGGTACCTACAAGGAACTGATAGACGGTATTAACCGTGTGGGTGAGGCCATGAGCACAGTGCTGGCTGCCGACAGGGCCCTGTCAGACTCCCTGCGTCAGAAGTCCCAGCAGCAGACTGTTTCTGTACAGGCTATTGCCAAGTCCATTGAAGATCAGCTGCGCCTTATCGATAACACCATGGCCGCTGCCAGATCTATTACTGACTCCAACGAGGAAGTAGGTCACCGTACCAGAGAGATTGAGGATAATGCTGCCCGCATCCAGAACGTGGTGGCCTCCATCCGTGATGTGGCAGATCAGACCAATCTGCTGGCACTCAATGCTGCCATTGAGGCAGCCCGTGCCGGTGAGCATGGTCGTGGCTTTGCCGTAGTAGCTGATGAAGTACGAGCTCTGGCCGGTGTCACCCAGAACAGCCTTAATGACATCATCCAGATCTCAAGCCAGCTCATTGAAAACATCAACACCCTCAAGAGCTCAGTACAGTCTCAGGCTCACTCCATCACGATGATTGAGACATCATCCGAGGATCTGCGTGCCAACAGTCAGAGCAACTCCAACCTGATTGCCGACACTCAGAACATTACTCAGGAACTCGACGAGATTGCCGAGCAGATCAGCCAGGAAGTCTCCCACAAGACCTTCTAAGTACCGCGCCCACCCGGGCCACAGCACCGCCGCCCTGGCAACATGCCGGGCGGCCGCTACCAGGGCCACAGTGTTACCACTGTGGCCCTTTGTTTTGTCTGCAAAACCACTAATCAACGGCCCAGCATGCCGCCCTGCCAGCTGCCATGCCTGCTCTCATGCCGATGGTCATGCCGTCTGCACTGCCAGTTGCCCGTCAACCAGACTGACATCCCCTATACGACATAACGCTTTACAAAATTAATAATCTGTCTGTATTTTTTCAGCAGTTCATTATTATCTTTGCCCGCCAACCATGGCGGCATCATCACGTAACCTTTACAAAACGTATTACAGATTAATCTGTTCAACAGTACACGTTGAGCGATTGCGCAACTTAAGGCCACCGATATGAGCTCATACCATGCCTGTGGCATGTGTCATGCCACACCACAGCACACAATACCTGCCTCAGCGTGCCAGCCTCCTGCACCTGTCTTAATGCCTGAACCTTGCCATACAAATCCAGCCAGGCCAAGGCGTATGTCGAAATATTAGCGCCCTGCTATCCCCGTCTCAATGGCAATGTCTGGGGATTAGTGTTTTACTTTCAGCGCCCTGCAATATGGGCCATGCTATCCCTTGCCTGCCATGGAAGCACTGCGCTCCCGAACAAACAGGACATGGGCGCGAGAATACTGACATTACTGCCCAGCCTTTCTTAGCTCATATCAGTTTACATAATTAAAAGTAAAGCGTTTTTACAGCAACAGGCATTTTGGATTTCAGAAACAACTTGCGGCTCAGTCCCTATACTCAACTGCACTCCAGCAGCAGACTCCTGTAGAGGCAGCAACGCCGACTCGCATCGAAAACACAGGTACACAGCTCCCTCCCGCAGACACCTTAGCGGCTTTTGCAGCTGACGATGCTGATAGAGCTTCAGTTGCTGTTACAGTTGTATACGCATTTGAAGATGCTTCATAAATTAGCTTATGACCTTATGGCGGTCGGCAGCGCATCCAGTCACTGCTCTGCACATATGCAGGCAGCCGCCCTCATGTCATTAAATGGGATGCAATGCGCTGCAAGGCAGTGCGACGCCAGACAATGCGCTGCAAGGCAGTGCGACGCCAGACAATGCTATGCAATGCGCTGCAAGGCAATGCTGTGTCATGTCACCCCTTGCCACTGCAGATGAGTTAAGGATTTATCACCTGCTCATGCTGTCCTCACCGATAAAGGAGGGCACGGCAGTTCAATCCATGTCTGAAAATGATATACATGCGTGAGTGGCGGAGAATGTCAGATTAATCGGCAAGCCGTTCATTTAGGGGGTTTTGGTGCTGTCTGGCAAGGTGTAGCCGCTTCAGAAGCGTTGGCCAGTGCCAGCCACGCAGCGCAGCTTTCAGATAGATGGCTGAGTGATTCCGCACATACAGAGGTGATTCAGGTAAGGCACCTGCACATGGTGTGAGTACGGGACAACAGCCGGTCAGGAGCAGATGCAGATGCAGATGCAGATGCAGATTGGGCAGATGGGAGCGTGGCGTGCTGAGAGCAGGTTAAGCGGGGCGGTAATGCTTCATATGGGTATGCCGCGTTGCCTGGTGCTGTTATGGCTGAATCATATGGTCATTCATCTGACTTGCGGGATGCTCTCTGGTCTGTTTGAGAAAGGAGAACGCAGAGACTCTATGGCCTGAAATTATGGCAGCAAAAGATGGAAGTATGTTTCGTATTTTGGGCTGGATCTTTACGCACATGTATTCAAGTACTTTTGGAAAAAAAACGGTCGGTTTTATGTATCAAGAGCACTTGTAGTACAAGATATTAATGGCATGATTTTATGAATGGCGCAATTGGCCTTTATATGCGCAAAAGGCATAGTTATCAGCTTTATTAGGTAATATCTATATTGTGACCAGTACTTGTACGGCAGTTTTGAATGCCTAGATATAAACTTTTTGTTGAAAATGTGCCCTGATACGTACTTTAGGGTTTGATTTGGCGTTATCATATGCTCCGCCAGTTAGCGAAAATTATTTTCATTTTTTTACTCTGAGGATCTCATTTCTCAGAGCTGATTACAGGCTAAATGCTGCCGCAAAATGTTGCACTGCTGCCGGAGCTGTCCAAAATATGGACATGGTTAATGATTACTGGCTCCCTATGGCAAAAGACCTCTCACGTGCCCTGTGGAACCTCCTTGATTATTGTCGCAGAGGTGGTCACTGCTGCGTCATGGTCCAGAGCGAAGTATGTGTTCATGCGAGCATATGATGCCGGTGCCGTCATGACAGTCTGAGCACCTATTCGACACTGCCTGATTTCTGAGGTTTCAGGCATTCATACTGTATATCCCGTAAGGCTGAGTCCTTGCAGCCTCAAAGAACGTTTACTGTAGGACATTAATAACGCTGACATCCCTTAAGAGCATTATGGCCTTAGGCAAGTCGGCTGTGCTGTTTTGCTTTTCCTTGCAGCTGCTTCAGCTGAACATTGCCGACAGACACCTGTACTTGTGTGTTTAACCTTACTGTCTCAAGAAGTACCGGGTGGGATGAGTATTTTCTCCAATCAGGAAAGGCAATTTATTGTAAGTGTCTGAGGTCCTGAGCAAAGAGTAATGAGCGCGGCTGTGCTCATGCCGCTGCGCGGCTGGAGCATGTGACAGCGGCACAGGTGCCTGCAGCTTAAGCTGCTGCGCTGCGGCTGCGGCAGCAAATGCTGTATGGCAGCCGGGCGGCATGGCTGCAGCTCAGCTGCAGAACAGCTGCAGCAGATCCGCCTCTGGGCGGTGCCTGTCATAAGTTCATAGTGCGCGTTTAATTGATGCTCAGGAAACAGGAAACAATCGCCCCACAGCCAGGTTATGAGGCTTGCCGCACAACGCGGCTGTGGAGTGACAAACCTTGCTGATGCAGGCTGACTGCAGTACCGATCAGACAGACAACGATCGACAGACAGAAAAGAAAGAAGCTGCTGTGTGAGCACTACAGCTGCCGGCAGTACGTATATTGTGGTTGTAAAGATTGCGCAACAGGCGCAGTGGAGCTAGTCATGGCCTCTGATAGCAAACAGAAATCCCTGGTCAAAAGGATCTCTGCCATTTCCACAGGATCTGCAGTTCTGGCCTTCGTAGTGATCGCCGCCGTGTTCTTCATGGTCTCGACCTCACTGATGAAAGAAGAGATCGTACACAAACAGCTGCCGGTAGAAACCCAGCTTATTGCCGGTCATATCAAGGCAATGGTCGATCCCCACATTGCCCTGGCCCGCTCCATGGCCACCTCAACCTATACCATTGAAGCTGCCCGTCATACTGCAGACAAAGAGCTTATTGGCGCCTTCTTTAAAGAGCGCGAGTATATACGCAAGAACTACGGCCTGTACTCATCATTCCTTGCTACTCTGGTCACCAGCGAATATCTGTACAATGGCGAAAATATCGGCAAGCTGCAGATGAATGGCCGTGACTCCTGGATTCAGGCTGTTTTCAATCATGAAAACGACTATGTGGTAAATGTCGACTTTGACAGCTTCAAAAAGCAGCTGGTCATGTTCATCAATTACAAGGTTTTTGATGAGAGCGGCAAGCTTATCGGCGTTACCGGAGCATCAACTGAAGCCAATGAGCTTATTACCAGCATCAGCAAGGAAAAACTGGGCGACAGCGGCACATTCTTCTGCACCAATGAGCAGGGTGTCATTCAGCTCCACCCTGTTCAGGAATACATTCTCAAAAAGAAAATCGATGATGTGGATCCGGGCATTTTTGCAGCTGTACAGCGTGCTCTGAACAGCCCGGACCACAGCACCTACTACACCTCATCTGTCGATGGCGAGGAGTATGTGGTAGTAGCCGTAAAGGATCAGACTCTCGACTGGATTATTGCCGGCAAGGTCTCAGTAGATGAGGTCATGGCCCCGGTACGTCTCATGCTCTTTGAGACTTCCCTGGTTATTCTGGTAGCTGCTGTGCTCTTCCTCATGCTCAGCCTCTATCAGACCAGTATTCTTACCCGTCGCCTGAGCCTTCTGAGCATCAATACCAGTGCCTTCTTTGACTTCTTCCAGCATCGTACTGAAAAGGCCAGGCTGATCCGTGCCCGCAATCTTGATGAAATTGGTACTGCTGTAAATATGCTGTGCGACATGAGTGAGGCCATTGAAAAATCCATGATCGATAACAGCAAGGCCATCGCAGCTGTTAAAAACACCATTGATGAAGTCAACAATGGTCACCTCGACTCCCGCGTTAACTACAAGTGCCAGGATCCTTATACCAGCACTCTTATTGAGTCCCTGGATGAGACCATTGAGACCGTTAACCACGTTCTTGATAACGCAGTATCTGTACTGGAGAGCTATGCAGGTAACGACTTTACCGCGCGTGTGGACAACAACGGCTATCAGGGCCGTTACCAGTCACTGCTTGAGGGTATTAACCGTGCAGGTGAGACCATGTGCCAGATGCTTGAAAGTCAGAAGCACCTGTCAGATGACCTGCGTGTCAAATCAACCCAGCAAACTGATGCCGTCAATGAAATCACTGAGGCTCTTAACAACCAGCTGATGCTGATTGATACCACCATGACTGCAACAGCCAACATCACCGACTCCAATAAAGATGTAGGTGAGCGTACTGAGCATATTGCCAACAATGCCGCCCGTATTCAGAACGTGGTTGCCTCCATTCGTGATGTGGCTGATCAGACCAATCTGCTGGCGCTTAACGCTGCCATTGAAGCTGCCCGTGCCGGCGAGCATGGCCGTGGTTTTGCCGTGGTAGCTGACGAAGTTCGCGCTCTTGCCGGTGTCACCCAGAACAGCCTTAACGATATCGTGCAGATTTCAGACAAGCTTCTTGAGAATATCCGCACCTTGCGCAACTCAGTGCAGTCCCAGACCAGCTTCATCAATGAAATCGAGGTCTCAGCTGATGAGCTGCGCACCAGCTCTCATGGCAATGCCTCACTGGTAAAGGGCTCGAGCGAAATTACCATGCAGCTTGAATCCATTGCCGACTCCATTGGCCACGCCATTTCAGACAAGCGCTTCTAGCCCGCCCTGCCCTGCCATGCCATGCCAGGCCAGGCCATGACAGCCACTGCCAGGCCATGCCATGCCATGCCATGCCGGCCCCGCCATCCTTCGCCCGGCGGACAGGCCCGATCAGCCGGCCCTTTGCTGGACCGGCGGGGCTGGTCGTTCGATAGGCTGCAAGGCAAGGCTGTCCCTGGCAGGGAGCACGTTTAAGCCTCTGGCTCGTGCAAAAGCCATAATGATTTCACTGCGCAGCCGCCAGGGCTCACTGAGCTGTCGCTCAGCTGCGCTGATAACCTTTTCTTTTCTGTTGTACAGGTCGCGCCCCACCGGGGTCGCGGCCTTTTTTCATTCTGAATACGCACTATCAGGGCCGCCTGTCGCTCAGAGCAGTTGCGGCCCTGTCATCACTGCATTCGCGGCCCACCCTTCGTATGCCTGAGGAGTGTACGCGCCGCTGAAGCCGGTCGTGGCTTTGTTGCGGTAGCCGATAAGGCTCGTGCCCTTGCAAGCGCCTCCCAGAACAGCCTCAACAACATCATCTCCATGCCAGGCATCTGTTGCAGAACACCGGTACACTCAAGCAGTCTGTTCAGGTTTAGACCAACTCCATCAGCCTGATTGTGTCTTCGTCTGATGCCCTGAGCGTCAACAGCCGTAACAATGCCACCATGATTTCCCAGACCTGCGCCGTATATCAGGAGCTTGACAATATGGCTAACCGCATCCCTGCGACGTGTCCTCCAAGAGCTTCTAATACCATCAGCTAAAATCAATACCACAACTGACATGGCATCCCCAGCTGCCAGCAAAAGCCCGCTTCCTGTAATAAACAGAAAGCGGGATTTTCACTTTATAAAACACATTATAAAGGTCATCAAACCAGACCACGTACCAGCCCCACGCAGCTTCTCTTCCCCTGACCACACTGCTCCGCGTCCCGGCCCATAACAGCTCAGCGCTCTGCGCTAATCACCTCGTCCTTAGCAGCTCTGCCTGCTCCATGCACCAGCGCCATACCTGAAAATACTCCACAAGAACTGCTGCCATGCAGCAAATACACCATCTGGCACTGAGATGAAGCTCCTTATCGCAAGTAACACCTCAGCCAGCTTCACCAGGGATACATTGCTACGCCCAGAGATGCACACAGGTACGCATTACCATAAAGTTAACCCACTCAACATAAAGTATGGAGCGCGCAGCCACATGGAACATACTTAAGACCAGAAAGAATTTCCATCAAGCTGCCCGGCAGGTAAAAGGAAAGGTCCAGGGACAGTCACAGAAGGTCAATACAGTATACTTTTTCTTTTCAGACTGACGCACCGCCGCCTGCTCAAACTAACACCGAATACACAATCGCAAGCGTTTACGGTTTTGCGGTAATACAAGATTATAAATATTTATATAAATTATTTACTCAATGTTCGCGCACTATAAACACCCCTCTATAACAACGTATTTATCGCATTTTCTCGGTTTTTATATAGATAATGTTTGATCTATAGGGATGGGTAGTGCCATTTCTGGAGTAAAAAAGTATTGGACATCTGGTTCGTGCACGGTGTTAGAATAGGCGCGTTTGAAGCCGCAAAATGTCTGCGGCAATGCACGACAGAAAGGTTTCTGATGTCGCGCTTGCCTGGAATTATTATCAGCTTCGTCCGGGTCCTTATGAGGCCCAGTTTAACGAAGTATTCCGCAGGGTCATCTTGACCATAGACATTAAGCGAAGAGCTGATCTGATGTTATTGCACTGTCTGGCATCGGTCAGCTGTGATCAGAGGATAGACTCTGATCGAGGCTTAATCATGGACAAAAGATTATCTACGCTTTAGCCGTCCATGACAGCCCGTGGTCATAACGACCTGAACGAAAAACGTTAGAATCTGTCAGCCAGGCCAGCCGGACCCATCAATTCTCAGTCCGGCAGCCCGTGATTTTCATTTAGTACCTGTTTCATCACGAAAACAGAACATGCTTACCTGCCGCCCCTGGATCTGTAAACCCGGGAGTTCTTCAATACCTGCCTGAGCACTGCTACAACAGCTGCACAGGAGTATATGTCAAGACTGGCACCATGCATTTCTGGGACAGCTGCCTGCCTGGTCGGGATTCAAATTATCCAAGCGAAAAACGAAACATGAAACTTTCCAACAACGCCATCAAATTCCTGATGGCTCAGTATCGCGCAATCTACAAGAACGCCTACGTCAAGGGTCTTGCAACTGCCGTCATCCTGACCGCCGGCCTCGCCGCCGCCCAGGCTCAGGCTGCAACAACTATCAGCAAGCTCACCGATCTGGCATCTGGCGATGCAGTTGAGCTTAATGGTGACTCAGCCAAACTCGCCGTTGAAGGCAGCGGCACTGGCGCTAAGTGGGACCGTGTAGTTACTATTAAAGGTGATACCAAAAACCTTACTGCAAACTTCATCAAGTCTAAAACCGCAGACCTTGGCCTGACCGGTACTGGTACTCTTACATTAGAAGAGACCACAAATGCAGCTAACGGCCTGCTTTTAGATGCCTCCGGTGGTAATCTCTCTATACTTCTATCTGAGGTGAACCTTAACGGCGGTACTATCAAGGTCAGCAATAGCGCTCACAAAGCTTCTCTGTCTGCTGACACCATCAACATCGGCATGTCCGGAACCAAGGCTTCCAACATCATTGTTGGCGATGCAACCCAGACTGATGTAACAAAATCTGCAGTTTTAGGCAGCTCAGCCGCTGTAATCAACCTTGGTAAGAGTGGCTCTATTACCATTTCCGGTAAAACCAATGCCGGATCTGCTGTAGTTGAGGGTCAGCTCAACGGTACTGGTGGTACTGTTCTTTTCACTGCAGAAAACGCTGGTACTTTAAAGACCTGGGGTTCTTCAGACGACCTGAACATTACTGTTAAGGCTGGCACTACAAGCGGCGCAAGAGCAACTGTTGAGCTTGCAGATCTCCCTGCAACCAATGACAAGAATGAAGGCCTGCTGACCATTCAGTCCGGCAACCTTACTATCGAAGGCGCTGATACAGCAGATAAAGCTGGTTTACTTACCCTTGCAAAGGGCACTATTGATCTTGGTGAAAAGGTAGTCATTAAGACTCCTACTGCTGATAAAGCTAAGATCGTTATTGGCTCTGGCGATAATGTTTCCACACTCAAGGCAACCAAGACACAGCTGTCCTCTTTCCTTTCTGGAAATAAAGGCACTGTTAATGTTACCGCTAAGAGCACCATATTCTTAAAGCCAGAAGGTGAAGCCACTTCCGTAGACATAGGCGGACTGAAGTTTAAGAACGGCACTGATGAAGCAGGCAGCCTTAACTTTGCTGATGGTGGCACCATTGCAGCTGACAATATGCTTGTTTCTGCCGCTCTGGCCGGCACTGCCACCAATACTATCATCAAGGCAAATGACACCTTAACCATTGGCAAGGACTCAACTTTCAAGACTGGTCTTGGTGTTAAGTCAGCTCAGGCTAAGAACCTGACTCTGGCCTCTACTGATGCTTTTGAGCTTGACAAGAGCATCACCCTCCAGGCTCTGAGCACAGAAGCTGCTGTAAACAACGTAGTAAAGGCAGAGACCGGCAAAATCACCGGCAAGGCTCTCCTCAAGACCGGTGGCTCCATCGTAGTCAACGGTGGTGACTACACTGCATCTGGCGATATCACCGTTTCCGGTGGCAGCCTCGAGGTTAAGAATGCTGATGTTGCAGGTTCCAGCACAACAGCTTCATCCTCAACCCTGACTCTCGCTGCAGGCTCAAAGCTGATTCTTGACCACAAGACTGAGGCTAATGACGCTGTTAAGGTCAGCGGAAAGGGCTCCGTACTCGACCTCACCAAGGCCGAAGTTGTTTATGCAGACCCTGCTCTTGTTACAGGAAGCCAGCAAAAGGTCACCCTGACTGCAGACGGTGCAACCATCCGCATTCAGAGCAAAGATCTCCAGCATCTGATGACAACTGCAGACACAAAAGGCGCAATCTTTGACATCAAGTCCAAGGGTGGCGCGCTTGAGGTAGTTGGCGACACTGAGCTCAAGGCAGGTGTATTTAAGAACGCAAACCGTGGTATTAAGCTTGGCACCAGCGGCTCTCTGTCTGTTGATGGCGCTCTTACCATTAGCAATGTAGAAGCAGCCGGTATCGATCTTGGTGCTGACCAGGCAACCAAGGCTGTTATCACTGCCAACAACATTATCGTTAACAAGGCCGACTCACTGCAGGATACAGATCCTGTTACTCTGAAGTCTGGCACCTACACTGTAGTCAGTGGTCTGGAAGGCGGTACCTCTGCTGGCTTTGCCATTGACTCAAAGGCTGCCCTGAACCTGGGTAACCTCAAGCAGGACGCCAAGGGTGCATGGTCTACTGACAATACCGAAGGCGGCGCTGTAGATGCTGCTCTTGAGGTTAAGACTGACGGTGCTCTGAATGTTCAGGCCGGTTCCTGGAACCTTGCTGGTCTTAAGGTAAGCGCCGGTGCTGCTACCGTAGGTAACGCTGCTGCCCTCAAGGATAAGGACGGCAAGGACCTGGCTGTTTCCCTGAAGACCGCCTCAATGGACCTGGCTGGTGGCAAGACCACTGTTTACGCCAATGCTGATGTAAACACTACTACCCTGAGTGCTTCTGGATCCGCTCTTGAAGTAAGCGGCTCCATGACCATCAACGGTAACAGCAATACTGACAAGGACGGCGGCAAGGCAATTAACGGCCTGCAGCTGGCTGCCAGCTCTGTAAACCTGTCCAGCGGCGGTAAGCTCACCTTTGGCTCCAACATTGCCAACAGCGAGTACACCGATGCAGCAAGCGGCGATGGTGTCTTTATCTTCACCAAGAGCGGCTCCAGCATCACCGGTGTTCAGGTAAATGATTCTGTTATTGCTCAGAACGCAATTACTGCAGCTCAGGGCTCAGAGATTACCTTCCAGTTTGGTGAAGACAAGATCTTCAACAAGGATGGTCTGAAGTCCCTCAAGCAGGAAATCCTTGCTACCCCTGACGCTTTCAAGGGTGTTATCAACCTGGGCTCCGGTAATATCGAGGCTCTTAAGGTTGAGAAGGATGAGAGCGGCAACAGCGTAGTTTCATGGAGCGGCAGCGCTGCTGACTATGCTGATGTTCTGCCTAACATCACCAATGATGAGTACAAGAATGCTCAGCTTACCGGCATCAGCGGCTCTGTTGTAACCGGTCACTGGGGTTCTTTCAACTGCCCAACTGCTACTGGTGCTTTCAAGGTAGATAAGAACACCTCCCTGAACAATGCTGCTACTGTTGGCAATGACAAGATCTTTACTGTTGGCAGCGGCGGCAAGGCCATGGGTATTACCGTTGAGGCCAACTCTGTTCTGGCTCTGAACAACGGCGGTAAGGCAGGTGTTCTGACCCTGGGTTCCGGCTCTGAGCTGGCTATCAATGCCTCTGGCGATGCCGTCACCGAGCTTGAGGGACTCAAGGCTGAAAAGGGCTCCGTAAGCATCGACGGTAACACCGTTGTTGCCAAGGACTTCAAGGCCGGCGAGCTTACCTTAAACCGTGATCTGACCGTCAAGTCCGGCACTGCCACTATCGGCATGCTGACCTCCACCGCTGAGAAGGCTGGCAACCTCAAGGTTGACGTTCTCAAGGTTGAGGGCAACGGCTCTGAAGCTGGCAAGATCGACTATGCAGGTTCCATCGAGGCCAACAAGGCTACCTTCGGTGACGAGGCTGCACTTTCCGGCAACCTCAAGTTAGGCGAGTCTTCCTTCACCAGGGAAGTTACCCTCTCCGGTAAGACCAATGCACTGGGCAAGACCAGCTTTGCTGATACAGCCACTGTATCCGGTGGTCAGACTGCTGCTACTGAGGTTTCCCTGAGTGCAGGCAAGACCCTGAACGTCAAGGGTGGCGCTGACTTTACTGCTGATGTTCTGACCGCTGGCAGCGGCTCTGTAATCATGGCCGGTTCTGCTGCTGTTAAGGCTGAGGGTCAGACTCCAGCTGTTGAGGGTACCTCCGGCTTCATTACTGTAGGCCGTGTTGACCTCAAGGGCGGTGAGATTGTTGCCGATCCTGACTACGGTACTGCTTCTTCCATCGTTGCTGTTAAGGCCTTCGGTACAGCCGAGCAGGCTGACGGCACCAAGAGCGGTTTCAATGCCGGCGTTATCAACGGTAAGGTCTACGCTCTGAAGAACTCCATCATTGCTATCGGTTCTGGCAGCAAGGATGAGGTTGTTTCTACCTTCGGCAAGTACTTTGACGAGAATGGCTCTCTGCGTGAGGCTACTGGCACTGCCTCTGAGGTAAGCGCTGTTGCTTTCGTCAACGGCTCCGTAAAGATCGACAGCGGCTCCAGCATTGTTGTTGACAGCGCTGTTGACAACAAGAGCTACAAGGAAAACGCTGCTCAGACCGCTTACGGCTCCAACTCCGTATACCTTGGCAAGAACTCCGCTCTGGCTGTTCACCTGGATGCCATTGGCTCTGACAAGGCTGCCATTACCCTGGGTGCTACCGACGCTACCATTAAGGCTGCCGATACTTCTGCCCGCATTCTGCTGGCAGGTAAGGGCTTCTCTGTAAACAAGAAGCTGGACCTCTTTGACGGCGCTGCACCTGATGCCAAGGTGACTCTCCAGATCGGTGACGCTGCTGAAGCAGCTGCTGATGGTAAGGCCGCTCTGGCTGTTGAGACCATCAACGGTCTGTACCGTGGTGAGCTTGTTGCCGGTGAGGTTCAGGATGGTATTACCCTGAAGTTTGACAGTAATGCAGCTGCTCAGCGCTTCAGCTCCATCTCCGAGCCAGTTCGTCAGTCCCTCTTTGCCTACGCTAACGGCTATGTAAACGCTGATGCCGCTACCGAGGCTGAAAAGGGTCAGGTTCGCGGTGCTCTGGTAAGCGACTTTGTTGCTCAGGATGGCAAGGTATACGCCAAGGGTGCTGATGGCAAGGCTGACACTCAGATGTCAGAGGCTCTGCTGAACAAGAAGCTCGAAGAGGCTGGTCTGTACAATGCCAGGACCCGTTCCCTGAACTTCGTTGCTGACGAGCAGGGTAATGTCTACCAGGCCGCTGACAACAGCGTTCTCAACTACGTACTGGGCAACTCCAGCACTGGTGTTGAGGCTGAGGCTGCTGCACGTTTAGCTGACCTTGGCGGTGCTTCCTTAAGCGCTTACAAGGCCAACAACACCGCCTCTGACGCCATTGCTGCCCGCATGGGTATGGGCGTAGCCGGTGCTGTAACCTCCGCTGCCAACGGTGCAGGTTCTGCCCTGTGGGTAACCCCAACCTACAGAAACTCCGAGTCCGACAGCTTCAATGCTGACGGTGCTACCTACGGTGTTGATATGGATCTGTTCGGCGTAGCTCTGGGTGCAGACTTCGCTGTAATGCCAAATCTCTCCGCCGGTATGATGTTCCATGTAGGTTCCGGTTCTGCTGATGGTCAGGGTGTCGGCTCTGCAGTCAAGAACGACTTTGACTACTACGGCTTCGGCGCTTACGCTGGCTACACCATGGATGCATTCACTGTTACTGCTGATGTCACCTGGACCAGCACTGACAACGATGTTGAGGCCAACTACGACCTGGGCAAGATGTCTGCTTCCATGGACAGCAAGGCTCTGGCTGTAGGCGTAACCGGTCAGTACGACCTTGAGTTCAGCGGTGTTGAGGTAAGCCCACACGCCGGTCTGCGCTTCACCCGTCTGACCCTGGGCGACTACACTGTAGCTCTGGATAACGGCTCTGCTGTTGATTACGATGCCGAAGACATGAACATCATCTCCATCCCTGTCGGTGTAACCATCGGTAAGGAATACGCCACCGAGACCTGGACCATCAGGCCAGTCTTTGACGTAACCCTGACCGGTAACTTCGGCGACAAGGAAAGCAAGGGCACCGCTTCCTGGAGCGGCTCCAACCTGTCAGCTGATCTTACCTCCGAGATCCTCGACGGCTTCACCTGGAGCACCTCTGCTGGTGTTGCCGCCCAGTCTGGCAACCTCGGCATGGGCATTGGTCTGAACTACACCGGTTCTTCCAATGTCACCGACTTTGGTGCCAATGCTACCGTACGTTACGTATTCTAATTAACCTGATATCTGCAGCTTAAGCTGCAGACCCTAAGGTCAGGCAGGATAATACTTTACAAAATATTTAGTTTATCTCTGTCTGACCAATATCAGGAGTTTTACTGTGCAGCCGGGGACTCCCCTGACAGTCAGGAATCAGCAGCCTTTGTACGGTAACGGCAAGCACTGCACAAAGCAGCTCTGATCTCAGACCAGCCATGGAGCATGCCTCTGCGCTGCCCTAAGTGCGTAAGCCTGAGGGCCGGGATTATCCCGTTGTAAAACTGCGTAACTGAATAAAAGGCCATCTGTGCCACGCTTAAGGCGTGATGCAGGTGGCCTTTTTCTTTGCTCCATATTCAAAGAGGCAACCCGGTTGAAGATAAAACCGTTTAAAAGCCGCCCCGTCCGCCAAGAAGCAATTATCCACCACTCCAGCCATGCATGGTCTCACCGCTTCGATGGCGAAAATACCGAATAAATCAGAAAATGCATACATTGAAAATTCATACATCCAGTAGTGCATGCATGACTGTGTGTGCATATAAATCAGTACTTCACTTATAGTTTTAGAAAGTGATACGATTATTTCCTTAAAGCCCTGACATAAAGCAAGTCAGGCTGACTTGCTGACTGGCAGGCAGACTAACTGACTGACTGACTGGCTGGCAGACTGACTGACTTGCAGGCAGCCACTTGTACAGATAGCCACGTCTGCACCAGCCTGCATGGTACGGTGATGCCAATACAGTTTTGACATTACTCCAAGATGGATATTCAGGCCGCTGACTATGATGTTTGAGTATGAGCGGCATCCCCGTAATCTGAGCGTATGAACATTACGCTTAGCATCTGTATGAATGATTTGCCGTAAGTTCCATGGGCTTTACAGCCGTGAACATGTGCTATAACCTCTGTCATGACTTGGCAATATTGTTTGTCACTCCATGCACTGACTATGATGTTTGTCATTTCTATCATGCCCACTGTTCCTGATGGCATAAGATCTTCATTGCTTACGGAGAAAAGACCGCTTCCTGAAAGTAAAGAAAGCGGGCTTTTCACTTTATAAAACACATTGCAAAGAAACATAGCACTGAACACATCGCATTAAGCTATACTGCATTGCGCTATACAGCATTGATCTGTATAGCATCGCGCTGTAATATCCCCTGCAGTTGCTCTATATTCAGCTCCCAGCATAACGACGTAGTACACGCTCTCACACCACTGTACACCTGATTCTCCTGATAAGATCATGCATTGCTGTGCAGTTACAGGCGAGGATAGACAGACTCATACTTTGCCATTCATCACGACATTCAAACGACGTTCATCACTGTCAGCATCCTGCGTTGTCATTCGTCCAGGGTCCTGTACGGTCACTCGCTGCGGCAGAAATGCACTCCAGCGGCCTTTGCTGCGCAGTAGCCTGCTCTCATTAAGCCCTGCCGTTGACCAAACTTGCCTGTAAGCTGACTGGAGTCTGCCAGATGGCTTAAATGGAGCCCTGTATCAGCTGACGACGCGGTTGACTCCACAAGAGCATATGTCTCTCCATCTGCATCAGAATCAGCAAAAGCACTGCAGCTGCTTCTTCACTTTACATGCTGCAGATAAAGCAAAGGCAGGAATATTCCTGCCTTCTTTGTCTTATGTTACTGGCTATCAAGGTAAGTCATGTCAGCTGCAGCCTGTCCTGGTGAGCTGATGATGCTTCCGGACTATTCCCAGCCGCGTTTTTCCTGTCACACACTGCATTGTCACGCTGTGCCATGCAATGCCTTTTGTAATGCAGCACGGATCATTCATGCTATTGCGTGCTGCTGCAGCTGCTTCATGCTACTGCGTGCAGCTTCAGCTGCTTCTTGCTACTGCGTGATGATTCAGCTACTGCGTTATGATTCAGCTGCTGTGTGATGCTTCAGCTGCTTAAGTTACTTCATGGCACATCATGGCACTTCCCTGTATGTTGGCGCTGCGGCTCACAGGTCTGGGTGCCGGGCCTGGGTCACCTGGTGGAGCCGAAGTTGCGCAGGGCGTTCCACATGCCCTTGACTGCCGCACCGGCGGCGCAGGCCATAATCATGTATTTAAAGCTCTGGTAGACCATTACGGCGTGCTTGAGATTGCTTTCAAAGATCTCTGGCTCAATGCCTTCCTTGTTGGCATTGATATACATGAGCTCGCCGTAAAAGGCCCATGGAATAAGGGCAATGGCACCAAAGAATACGGCTGATGGACGGCGCTTTTCCTTATGAAGCAGCATCATGCCATAGAGCAGCCAGGCTGAGGCGACAGCGAGCACTGCATATTCAAGTATGCTCTGGGGAGTAAGCGGGGCACTGATATAGGCCACGGCATAGAGGGCTACCATATATGAGCCATTGAGCATGATGGGACGATAATCTTCCATCTTAATAAATCCCTGAATACTGTTGCTGTGCAGCCGGGCAACCTGAACATATCAGGTAATCCCACGGCGGCAACTGCCATAAAAATGAACCCGGCATATGCCGGGCGGTTATCTGTCCTGCGCCATGCTGTCAGGATCACTGGCGCCTCCACTCTCATCAGGCCTGCCATGTATTCACTCAATCTGACACAGTTGCTGCTCGCTATCATGCGACTCTGTCTTGATCAATCAGGTACTGCCATACTGCAGTTTCTGCACTGGTCTTGTGCCGGTACAGGATCGCTCTGTGGATAGACACAGCGTGCCTTTGCCAGGCATGACCTGCTTTGCAGGTCTGCTGTGCAGGCCTGGCATGGTCAGGTAATTTGCAGGGTCCTGGGCTGTTATCAGTTGATGACCAGGCGGTAGCCTACACCTGTTTCGGTGATAAGAATGGCCGGTGTGGATGGATCATCTTCGAGCTTGGCGCGCAGACGGCCCATGTAAATGCGCAGATAGTGAGGGTGCTCTACATATTCGGCGCCCCAGACGCGCTGCATAAGGTAGCGCTGGGTCAGTACCTTGTTGCTCTCGGCAATCATTGCTGTAAGCAGGCGCATTTCAATCTTGGTCAGGTGCACCATCTGATCGTTCTTGGTAACGATCATCTTAACGGTATCAACAGTTACGTTGGTGCCCAGGTTGATAATGGAATTGTCGGTATGCTCCTTGAGTATGGTCTGACGGCGCATCTGTACGCGGATACGGCCCAGCAGCTCGGAAATACCAAAAGGCTTGGTTACATAATCATCAGCGCCGCTGTCCAGGGCCTGCACCTTCTGCTGCTCATCAGAGCGGGCGGAGAGCACGATAATAGGCACCATGGAGTAATTGCGCAGCTCCTTGATTAAAAAGAGACCATCGCCATCAGGAAGACCAAGATCGAGAACTACCAGATCAGGGGTGCGGGTAGCCGCTTCTATATTGCCCTGTTTAAGGGTACTGGCAGTGTAGACTGTATATCCCTCGTCCGTAAGCACGGTGTATAAAGTCTTGAGAATATGCTCTTCATCTTCAATAACCAGAATAGTAGCGCTCATAAGCCTGTCTCCTGAGCAGTAGATTAATCACGCCACAGCAGCTCCGGCCTCACGGGCTATGCTGGTGCAGCCCCTGTAATGTATCACGTCAGTCGACTTTTGTTAAAGCCGCCTGCACCGACAAAACACTTTTAAGGCCTAATTCTCAAAGCTCATCACACTGTACGCCCCGACCAGCAGCACTTACACGGCTATTTCACAGAGAAATTCAACTTTACGGCACAAAGCCCGGCCCTGCTTTCATCAGCCCTGCAGTTTTCAGTATGCAGTGCCGTGCAGATCTGTCGCATGCCAGGCGCATGGATGGCGCCTGGATGTCTTATACCTCACGCCTGTTCAGATCATGTATCTTTCATGCTTTACTTATGGCATAGAGCTTCATCTGTGCTTAAGGCATGGAGGCAGGACGCCCCGTCAATTGATGCTGCTGACGGTGCCGCTATGGGACCATACAGCTTCAGCAGAAGCAGCGTCAGCGCACAGCAAAGGTCAGGGCACAGGCTCCTGTGCAGGCAGCATCTGGTCAATGCAAGGCGGGAAGCATGTCAGGATGCATTGAGGGAGGCATGGAGCAGTGCAAGGCGGAATTCCTGCTGGGACGCTGTCTTTGCCTAACCAATGATGATATCGTCCCACTTACCTTTCTTGCGAGGGCCGCCACCGGCGGCCTCAAGGGCGGCACGGGCTGCAGCCTGTGCAGCTTCAGATGGCACATCTGTGACTGCAGCTGACGGGTCATCTGTAGCGCTCATGCTCATAAGAGCAACATCATCAGGGTCATCGGTGCTCATTACATCACTGGCTGCTCCGGCAGAAGCGGCTGCCGCAGCGTCAGATGATGCGGCGGTGGTGGCAGGGACTGAGGCTGCTGTCTTTGATGGCTTTTTGCTGAGCGGGCTGTCTATGTCGGCATCACCAGAGGCCTCAATCTTTTTGAGCATGAGATCCTCGTCATCAAGCTCTGGAGGAGCCACGTATGGCAGAGCCAGGGTAAAGCAGGCACCGCCCATGTCTGAGCGTGATGCCGTGATTTCAGCATCGTGGACACTGGCAATGGTCTTAACAATGGCAAGACCAAGACCAACACCGGCTACATGGCTTTCTTTCTGGCCACGTTTGAAAGGATCGAAGATCCTGCTGGCTGAGCCATCATCAGGCAGGCCCGGACCATTGTCTGAAATGGCCATGGTCACTCTGCCATCTTTGAGGGCTGCGCTGATGACAATCTTTGAGCCCTCTGGGCAGTACTTGGTGGCATTATCAAGGATATTGGCCAGCACGCGCTCGAGCAGTACAGGATCGCCATAGAACAGCGGACACTCAGGATCAATGGCTGTGCTTACCTCATAGCGCTTGAGTCTGTCCTTGAGTGTGGCCTTGGCCATGCCTATGAGCTCATCAGCCGGGATCCAGGTCTTCTTGAGGGTTACCGAATCATTTTGCAGACGGGCCATTTCAATTAGATTGCTCATCAGGGTAACAATCCGCTGGGAGCTGTCCACGAGCTCGCGGGCCTCCATCTCGGCTGCGGTCATATCCTGTTTGCGGATACGGTTAAGCAGAGTCTCGGCATTGTTCATAAGCGATGTCAGTGGAGTACGCAGATCATGAGACAGAGACTGCAGCAGTGAGGTACGCAGACGGGCCGCCTCCATATTCATCAATGTCTGGCGTGACTCCTCCACTGAGCTCAGACGCTCCAGTGTCTGAGCGGTAAGACTCATCAGAGCCAGAATCACACGCTGAGTGCCCGGATCCGACCAGCGCTCTCTTACCGGCAGCTGCAACACAGCCACGCCCAACACAGCTGTAGGAATGACCAGAGGCAGGTAAATATTGTTGTCGTCAGCGCGCAGCGGTGGCATCACTCTTTCGTTGCCAGGCCAGGTAAAATTGAGATCAGGCAGCAATGCGGCCTCTTTTCTGTTTTGCAGACACCAGTGCACTACCTTCTCATCAACATTATCAAGACGGGCCTGCTGGCGGGTAAGAGTCTGATCCTTTTCATGGTAGCTCCAGAACTCACACTCAATGCCCAGATTGGAGTGCATGGTTGAGGTCATGATATTGAATACAGCACGTTCATCCACTACTGAGGCCATGTTACGGGCAGCTTCATAGAGCATGCGCGTCTGCTGCTCACGCATATTGGCCTCAAAGGTCATTTCCTGGCGGTGAGAAATAAGACGGGCAGCAACCATGTTTACAATCAGTATTACCAGGAATGACCAGAAATACTGAATATCACGGGCAATGAGCGATCCGCGTGGCTCTACCATCCACAGGTCAAAGAAGAAGATGGAAACAAAGGCCGACAGCGAGGCTGCAATGGTGCCGTAGCGTACTGAGAAGTAAAAGCTTAGCAGCATATAGCCCATGGCAAAGTTGGTACGGTGTACCATGCCATACAGAGGGTAGAATATGCCTGTGAGAACGAGATTGCCCAGCAGCACCTGCCATATACCCATACTGCGGCCGTCACTGCGGCGGAACATACTGGTAAAGCGGTGCAGCAGTGGGGGCACCTTGACCTGATAGGCCAGAGAAAGAATGCTCAGCTCAGGGGCAATTTCCTTGAGAGAGCGGGACACACGGGAAAAACGCCACTTGCCCGCTGGAATAATGGCCACAATGGACAGATTATGCGAACGGGCATAGCCACTGACAGCCTGAGCATAGGATCCGGTTACAGTATCGGTAACAGCACCAAGTGACTGGGCAAAGTTAAGCATTTCATTGATGGCAAGGCGCTCACGTGAGCTCAGCTCATTTTTCTTAACCCATATGCAGTGCCAGCCTCCGGAAAGAGTATGGGCAATACGGGCAGCCTGACGTATGGCATCAAAGTCAGTTACATACTCAAGAACCAGCAGCAGGCCGAAATTGGTGTCACGTACTGATGAGTGGGCTGTTATATGGCGGCTGAGCTTGGCATCACTGTCCACACGTGAGGTCATAATTCGCATGGTCAGCTCACGCAGGGCAATGAGGTTGCTCTTCTTGAAGTAATTGTGATGGGCTTTCTCCAGAGGCCCGGTCATGGTCAGTTTGCCTGAGTTAAGACGGTCAATGAGGTCATCTGGAGTAAAGTCGACAAGGCGGATTTCATCGGCACGATCAAAAATGCTGTCAGGAACGGTCTCAGCTACCTCAATACCGGTAACACGGGACACAATATCCTTCATACTGTCCAGATTCTCAATATTGAGAGTGGAGTAGACATTGATGCCCTCATCAAGCAGCTCATCTATATCCTGCCAGCGCTTTTTATGCACAGAATAAGGCGGATTGGTGACAGGCATAACATCAACGAGCACAGTATCAGGACGGCGCATGATAATACGTGCAATGTCCAGCTTGTCGTAGGCAAAGCCGTTGGCGCTGACCTTCATGCGCTCGATGATTTCAAAATTGCTGACCAGACTGGAAATATCAGCTCTGTTCTGATTTTCAATCCAGCCAATCACAATATCTTCGCCCTGACGGCTCTTTTCAGCAGCCTCAGAGAGCATGGCAAAGGTCTTACCTACACCCGGTGCCGCACCAAGGAAGATCTTGAGCTTGCCACGCTCATTACGGCGCGGCATGATGCTGGCCCCCTGGGAGTCATCGCTGTCTGCAGATCCGCAATCATCTCCCCCGTCCCCATATCCCGCAGCATCATCACTACCGGCACCAGCATAGTCATTATCACTGTCTGACAGTGCCTCAGCCCTGTCTCGTCTCATTTTCATGGAGCCCTGTGAACCATCTCCATTGACAGATCCATCACTCATCCCCTGACCGGCAGACACGCACTCAGCTCCCTTTTGGTCAGCCGGACCTGCAAAATTGCCGGCCGGAATAAGGCAGCTGTAGGCATCATCCATATCGGAAATGCGGAAGTCATCAGAGTCATCAATATCGGCAGGACGTACAGCACCGGCTTCCATCTGCTCAAGCTCTCTGAGCTTAAGTTCCTCGAGGTTCTGAGGGCGTTTGTTCCTGCTGCTGAATGACATAATCACCTCTGTATAAAAATCCGTACCTTTCATGCCCGCCCCAGCCACGCAGGGCACACGACCATCATACCCTGCGACCGCACCGCCAGCGTCGGCAGCTGACATGGAATCAGTCATTGGGAGTTGCCCCTGCGCCTGCATGGGCGGGCCTTACAGGGCCACTACAGGCAGACAAGGTCAGGCAAAGACCTGAGACAGGCCTGACACTTTGCTCCTTTTGAGCCTTAACTGCGGCCTCAAAGGATACTTATGACCACATAATAAGGTCAGCCACATACCCTGTAAAGGCAGTACCTGTTAAGCACAATCAGCACCGGGACTGCGAACATCACAGCACGAGCTGATAACGCTGTATTTACACACTCCACTCCATGAAAACATATGACCTGACGGCCCGCTTACCCCACTTAAACCACAGACCAGCTCTGAGCCGGGCAACAAGCGCCTCCCGCCCGGAACAGAGAGCCCTTAGACATCTGTGCAAACAGACCACAGGCAGCGGCAACGGCAACGACAACGGCAACGGCAACGGCAACGGCAACGGCAACGACTGTCCCGCTCAGGTAACCGTGATGCAAACAATATAAACAGGATGGATGAGGCAGTGAACCGTTGAGTATCGCAATAATGGCATCTGGAATGTACTGTACTGAACAGGCTCTCAAACAGTCCGCCGTGGGGAACAGCCTGTCATGAGCAGGCAACCAGGAACGGTCCGAAGGAAACAGGCACTTTCGCGCTTTATGTATGTATACAGAAGGGAAAATTGCGTCAGCAGCTCAAAACGATACATTTGTAAATATAGAGATGAGAATGACACATTTTGAACAATGCGATTTGTATGGGAAAGGTGTAAGAAAAAAAAGGTATATAAGGGATGGATGGCGAGTGCCTAGATAAATAATTTTGAGGGAAAAATGAGATTTTTTGTTCAGGAGGGTGTACTATGACAAGGAAGCCGCGAGCTGAGAGCTGAAGAACGTCCTGCCGCTCATCATGAAGTTTGACTGCAAAGTCTACGCACAGAGCAGTTACCACTGACAGCAAGCAGGCTCACGACAAACTAGCTCTGCTAAAGAAAAAAGAGGCCCCTCAGGTGCCGGACTGCTCAGACTGAGTTAGAAGTCTGCAGCCCTTTACAGCATGTGAGAAATGAACACCAAGGCCTCATTTGCTCTAGCATTGGTTAGCGTTTAGCTAGTGAGTGCATTGTAGAAAAGCACATATATAATGTGTATTAAGATTCACTGAAAGCGTGTAAACGAGATATAAAAATAAAAATAAACAGGCAAAAACTATGGTCTTAAAACCATTACTGCCTGAATACCAGGATAACAGAGAACCCCCTAATATAAGCCATTTACAGACTCCTGCCACTGGCTCATCCTGCTGAGCCTGTCTGTAAAAAAAATTTACATCGTTTACATTCAGCCCCTACATTTTTACTGAAAAAACAGCTCTCCCACCCCAAATATTGCACCATGTTCATCAATATGAGCCCCAAACACCACTTTTGCCCTGAATAAGCCATTTAAAGCCATAAAACTGTCGATGAACAATCATGTTCTCAGGACCGATCCGCAACATGCTGTTTACATCCCCTGACAGCATTCAACAATTCCTATATATCTCACACACCTCAAACTCCCCGCACTCTTCCCACCAGGCAATGGCCAGTCAATACGGGCAGCACCGGTCATGGCGTTGACTCCATACATCGGATGGAAGTCCGGTGAATAACGGGAATTCCCAAAATCGACCTGCCTCTGACTGCAAACAGTCTTTGCCAGACGCCAACATTCTGTTTACATCACTACAGCACTTCGCCAGCTGCCAACACTCTGTTTACATCACTACAGCACTTCGCCAGCTGCCAACACTCTGTTTACATCACTACAGCACTTCGCCAGCTGCCAACACTCCGTTTACATCACTACAGCACTTCGTCAGCTGACAACACTCTGTTTACAGCAATACTCTGCCTTTGCCAGACGCCAACATTTTGTTTACATCACTCCAGCACTTCGTCAGCTGACAACACTCTGTTTACAGCAATACTCTGCCTTTGCCAGACGCCAACATTCTGTTTACAGCAATACCCTGCCTTTGCCAGCCCCAACATTCTGTTTGCAGCAATACCCGGCCTTTGCCAGACGCCAACCTTTTGTTTGCAGCAATACCCGGCCTTTGCCAGACGCCAACATTTTGTTTACATCACTGCCCGACATTTCCCTGAACAACCACATAAATGTAAACAATCAGCCCGGGCTCCGGCCATTTAGCTCATCTATATATCAGCCCCATTCATGTAGCTGAACACCTTGTAAATAAAGAGGCAACACAAACAGCTGGACTATCCCTGCCAGCCGAACGACTTTAGGCCCATCAGGCCTTACGACTTACCACAGTGCTGCATGTATGGCCAACTGAATTGACTTATGGACAGATAAACGGATGGCAGGTCGTATGCACGGATCGTCGGCTAACATGTACAAGCTGCTTTGACACACTCCAAATCCCAGCACCTGTCTACACTCCATGCAGTGACGATCCAGCCCCTGCTTTGGCCCATGTTCGTGCAGGCTCTGACATACCCTAAGCGTTATGCCGCACCAGACGCAGATAAGTCAGCTCGCTCCCACAATAAATAAGCAACCAGGGATCGGGCGGCAAGAAAGAGAATGGTCTGCGGGGCAACGGCTGCCAGGTGCAGACATGTAAGGAGGCAGAAGAGGGATGCGGTCAGCTTATTTACAGGAATGATCTATTACCGTACAGTCTCATACAGATAAGCAATACATGACAATGTGAGTAGCTGACTGGCCGATAGGGAAGAGCGGCGCTGGCCTATTGGCTTGTCGATTGGCTGGCTGTGCTCAGGGGCAGCGCAGTTGGCGCCATAAACAGGGGGACGCTCAGCGGGCAGCGCAAAGCTGACATGATGGTCTTGATGAGGATACTTGCTTTTGTGTAAACTGGTGGTAAGGATACTCAGTTGGATATCGAAAAGGTGAACAGCAGAAAGGACGGTATGCAGGAAACCGCATGTAAATCACAGATGTGGTGCTGGATACACGATTGACGGCCCATAATAAAATCCCTTTTTTTTCCAAAAAAAGACTGACTTATTTGTGAATATTAAGAAGAAATTTAACTTCATCACAAAGATCAGTCTTTTTTATTTAAAAAAACTATTATACAGTGGATAATCTGCTAAAGCTTTAACCAAGTTTATCCTTGATGGCACTATTCTACCATGGAACAGAGTTAAAGGGGTTATTATGGTTGTTATTAAATGCACAAACTGGTATAAAGAACTTGATGTTCCTACCAGAAAGAAATTGGCAGCCTGCTGTGGGATCCAGAAGAGTCATTTAGATAAAATATTTAACTCTAAGCGGGAGCCAACTTTAGAAACATCCCTTGTTGTTATAATGTTTTCTCAAGGGTATATCTCTATTGACGATATGATGCCATCTCTTCGAGATGATCTGAAATGTTTCATAAACTCTTTGAGAGTTACCCCAAGGAAAAGAGCTAGAGCGACACCTGTCTGTGCCGCTGATTCCAGGAGAACAGTTCATGATCAAAGAATTACAAACATGTAATATATACGCCCGCCAGGCGCTTTCAACGCGGAGAAAAGACAGATGTTTCCTGACTTGTATCGGATGCATCAAGCTTTTGGCGTGCGCCTGTCAGGCGCATGTTAGATTCACGTGCTGCGTCAAGTTGTATATTAGCACAGTTAGTGAAGAGGTCAATCAATTATGCCAAAAATTGCTACAGAACTCTCGTATTTAGACATCAAAAATATGGATAAGTGCGGGACATTTGCCATTGGTTATGTATCTGGGCTTTCAATAAGAATCTCTTCTGTAGGAGCAAGAAAAACATATGTTTTTCGATACAAGTTTGATAATAAAGAATCTTATATCAAAATCGGTAACTTTCATCATATAGATATAAAAACGGCAATTGATGATGCTTACAAATACCAGGACTGTCTTGATAAGGGCTTGGATCCTAAGATCCTGCAGAAGGTAAATCATGCAAGGTTTCGTACCGACATTCTAAGCATGGAGCAATCTCTTCATGGACAAGAGCTATATTTTTCCAATAGAAGCAATAGAAATCCTCAGTATCAATTAGATCAGGTAAGAAGTATTGCCAGCAACGCTGATGATGATGTTGTTAAGGCGAAGAATAAAGAGAGTAATAGTAATACCTGCAAAATAATAACAATTGAAGCTGCTGTATACCAATATCTTGACTATTTAGAAGCAATGCAGGCTTTTGAAAACAATAGACGTGGTTATTCTGAAAGAAAGGGAATGGTTAAAAATCACATCTTCAATAAGATAGCTCCATCTACAATTCTTAGCACTATTGAGGCTACGGATTTTAATAATTGCATTTCCGCTATCTGGTCAAAGCACGCAAGTCTAAGCAGCAAGCTCTACAACTTTATCATCAACTTTATTGACTGGGCAACGGCGAACAATTACTACGATGATCTTATGTTTAAGAGTCATTTAAAAACTCTTATGGCTCCTTATAGGAAGAGGAAAGCAAGTTCAGGGCACAATCCCTGTCTTGATTTTAAGCAGATACCGTACTTCGTCAAAGTTCTTTGGGAGAATGGCTCAATATCAGCTATGTGCTTTATTTTTTCGATACTTACTGCTGCAAGATCTCAAGCAGTAAGGATGCTTACATGGAAGCAGCTTGATCTTGACAATTGTCTTTGGCACATACCTCTTGAGAACGACAAGTCAAAAGTAAAGGACAGAATAAGAACTATTATTCTTTCTCCGCAAGCAGTAGCGCTTGCAAAACACATTAACAAGTCGTTCTTTGCAGATGGCGCTGATAGCGATAGCTTTGTTTTCAAGCAGAAGACCAATAAAAACTGTCTGTCAGACAATGCTTTCAGATCGTTGATTCTTAACTTGAATAAAGCCCAGACAGGAAAAGGTCTTGAACCTTTTGTAGACAAAAACTGTCTTGATGAGGCTGGGAGGCCAAGGGTAATAACTCAGCACGGAACAGCAAGGTCTACTTTTAAGACATGGAGTAAGAGTGATGAACTGGGTAATCTAAGTAAGTTTAACCAGGAGGCAGTAGAAATTTGCCTGCTTCACTCACGGAACGACCCATTACGGGGAGCTTATGACAGATCTACTCTTGTTATGGAAAGAAATAAAGTGATGAGTGCATGGGGGAAATACTGTTGCTCGCTTATACCGGAGTTTAAGTTTGTCTAATTGCGTAGCCAGCAGAATGCCGTGTTGTGCCCCTCTGCACTGCTGCTGGTATTCCTGGTAGATCTTACGAAGAGACTAATCATAGCTTGCGGGAAGGAGGGCGACTTTCCGGCAGCTTCTGTCACCTTATGAAGGGGCTCTACCTACCGCCTGGTAACACTCTTTCCCGCTTACCATCCAATCCGGCACAATCCTCCTTATGCTTTTAGCCAGGCAAGCTTAATCAACAGCAGCCTTAACTTAATAATCTTAGGGCTTACGGGAAAGAGGTCTATTCTCATGAGGCTATGCCTAAAATCAATTCAGTCAAGAAAAGATCACCTTCCCTTAGAGCATAATGCAACCTCATCCTTTTCAGGGGTGACATTCTTTGTTTTTATCTTCTTTTCTGAGAGTGATTTAACAATAGCTTTTGCCAGATCGCCAAAAGATGAATCCTTACTCATATCTGAAGCCTCTCTTCCAGTCGTGATCTTTAATAAGGCCGAGTTGCAACTCTCAAAGAATCCATCTAAGCTTCTAAATATTGTGGAGTCATTTGGGTCCTTTAAATTACTATTGAAAAGATTTTCAAGACTGCCAGGAAGATCATGGGCTAATAAAGTAAGTTCATCCCTTAAACCTCTATATGATGTGCTTATTTCGTTTTCGGCCTTATTTATATTGGAAAAACCATCCATGGCTCCATATACACGCATATCTGACTGAGCCAGCTTCTTGAAAGCAGATAAAACTTGGAGAGCTGAGCTAAAACCCTTATGACACTTAACCCAGTACTCTGGTACAGAGCTATAATCATCATCCAATGAATTCTTGATTTTATCCTTGATCAGTTTATTATCCAGCTTATATTCAATGTAATAGGCAGTATCCACAAAAGCTTCTCGAGAGGGGTTTTTTGCAAATTCGCGAATATAATTTTTTAACTCTACGGGGAGGCATGCGCTATCAATGTTGCTTGTGATTCTGTTCATTGCATCTTTGTTATGCTCCCATACTTCCGGTATCAAAGGGTGTTGATAATAAATATTGTCCTTAAAACATAGTTCCGTTATCTTATTTAAGTTTTGGTATGCCCGAGAATTAAAAAAATCATCAGTATTTAGCTGCAGGGTGGTCTCCAGGATAGAAAGATATTTTTGATCGCTAACCCTACTAACATCAAATGGGCAAGGATTATTCATAAAGCTGGTGAAGTACCCGTTTATAAAAGTGTCAGGATTAATACTATCAAAGCAATCTTTTATTTTATTTAATGATTCCATGTCTGGAACCTCTATAAAGTTATTAATAACTGTTGAAATTGATGGTTCATGGTCGAAAAGCGTAGAGAAATGTCCTGCGATTCGAAGAGCTTCAGAAAAATGCTTTAAATTCTTTTTTGCTTCTTCGATCTGTGAGGTAGCTCTATCACGATCAATATTCTCAAAAGGTTTGCTAAGATCTTTGCCAAAAACGGCTACCATATAGTCTTTTGTTGTTTCACGTATTAATTTAGAAGAAATTGCCTCCCATGATCTAATCGCGGCTGCTATTTTTTCTTTCTTTGGAGAGTTTTCTGTTCCTCGAGTGACAGGCATTATTTTGAGTATAAAGCTGTCCAGTTTGTTGGTTTTCTTGTATTCACCAACCAAGTCCAACGTCGCATTAAAGAAGAGACCTTTAGGAACAAATAAATTACCCATGACTTTATTTCTGACATTTGTTTTTAACATGTCATCAAAGAGTTGGTTCGGAAATGATTTATATGCAGGAGTTTCTTTCAATATGTCGGGAAGTTCATAGCTGTCCATGATTTCCTTAGCAAGGCGAACATAGACTTCATTTTTATAGTATTCGTCACCAAAGTAGTTTTGGTAATGAAGCTTATGTAACTTATAAATGCGATAGTATTCATCTTTAACTTTATGGTCCATAAAAGCTAACTCCTTAGATAAAACAGATAGAATCGGCTTCCCCACGCACAGCGTGTGGTCAGTATGGTGGAGAGTCTATATCTCTCCTTATCTTCCATGTATGTGCTTAATGCACAAGCATAAAGCTGGGAAGCAGCACCAGCTACCCCAAACTTTCTCTTTTCCCGCCAGCTAAATCTGCAGCAGCACACCCTCCTTATGCTTTTAGCCAGGCAAGCTTAATCAACAGCAGCCTTAACTTAATGAAGGCTCATCTTAGGGCCAACGGGAAAGAGGTGTATTGTTGCCGAATTCCCGTCCAGTGTATCAGCGACTTTATCCCCCGTCTTAAATGGCCCTCTCCCCGTAATACTATGTGCAGCTCTTGCTGCAGAGCACATTCTTGCCTACAGGCCTCTCCGTGGCACCAGCTGCATCAAACTCAAAAATTTATAATAAAAAGTCTTTTTGCCAGATCATGGTTTGATAAAATTAGCTTATGCTAAAGCGAACTAGTGATTTCTTATTTATGTGATTTTATGGTGAATATTATGACTGATTTAAACAACTCTGATTCAACTGCTGAGATAGTTGCAACTTATTCTGCCACCTTTAAAACCCTAGCCCAAGCTGCTCAAGAGCGCCTTGCGCAACATCCTGAACTCTGGAAAGAGTTTATTGATGTTGATTCCAGCAACTGGAGTGAGGATATGATTAAAGACATGGATGAGTTGGGTTTTCGTTTAGATGACCCAGATAATAGCGAAACTCTTGAAGGTGCTTATGCTGAGTTTGAGATTGAGTGCCGAGCTAAAGAAGCTCTAGCTAATCAGAACTAACCTGGTACTAGTTTATTGAGGACTAATTTATGGCTTATAAGCAGACTGCAAAATCCAACACCAATACAAAAGATAATAATGTTGTCAAGGAGTATGCTGACATTTTCATCAAAGCGTTGAAAGAGGAAAAATTACCTTGGTCAAAAGGATTTTCTGATACTAAGCCTTTTAATCCCTTATCTGGCACTGAATACTCTGGGTTTAACTATTTTAGACTTCAATTTTCTGCCACGGCACAAAATTTTGAGGATCCACGCTGGATGACATATCCTCAAGCTGGCTGTTTGGGAGGGTATGTGAAAAAAGGGGAAAAAGGTACCAAAATTATTTCTCCCTTTAATACTCTAGAGCTTGATGAGAACAATAAACCAATACCATTAATGAAAGATGGTAAACCCGTTGTTGATGACGAGGGCAAAACTGTATTTCAACAGCGTTTGGCATTTAAAGCCATAACAGTTTTTAATGTTGAACAGATCAATAATATAGAGCTGCCTCCTATACAAAGACCACTCTACAATATCACCCCCAATGAGCGTTTTGACTCCTTTATAAAAAACAGCGGTGCTAATGTTATCTTTAAAACTAATCTCCAAAGCTGCCATTACAATTTAGGACAAGATGCTATTTTCATGGTTCCCCAAGAGAATTGGAAAAATCCTGTTGAATATATGTCAACCTTGTTACATGAGATGGGTCATTGGACTGGACATCAAAGCCGCTTAGCTAGACCTATGGAGGGTAGCTTTGGTAGTCAAAGCTATGCTAAAGAGGAGTTAGTAGCTGAGATTTGCGCCTCAATGATGAAAAGCCGCCTTGATATAGACAAGGAAAATCTTGGTGTTTCGGACAATAACAAAGCTTACATTCAAAGCTGGATTCAGGCTTTAAACAACAATCCTGAGGAGATTGTAAAAGCTTGCTCTGCTGCTTATAAGGTTCATGAGTTTCTAAAACAATATGATCCTGTTAAGGACATTGTCCAAGAGAAAATTGATCTCTCTGATAAAGAGCCTGACTACTCTAAAACCACTGCCTCTAAAGTTATTGCTAAGACCAATGAGATGGTTGCTAACAAGGCTATTGAAATGCAAGCTACCAACACTCGAACCATCATACAAAACGAGCCTAAAGATCTTGTGCGTTAATTGCCTATGTTGCATATACCCGTATACAGAAGCCAGCTAAATCTGTAGCAGCGCCGTCCTCCTTATGCTTTTAGCCAGGCAAGATTAATCAACAGCAGCCTTAACTTAATGAAGGCTCATCTTAGGGCCAACGGGAAAGAGGTCTATTGTTACCAACTTCCCGTCCAGTGTAGCAGCTACTTTAACCCCCACCTTAAATGGCGCTCTCCCCGTAATACTATGTGCAGCTCTTGCTGCAGAGCACATTCTTGCCTACAGGCCTCTCCGTGGCACCAGCTGCATCAAACTTCACTGCCTGCACTCACTCGTCGGGATAAAGCTGGGAAGCAGCACCAGCTACCCCAAACTTTCTCTTTTCCCGCCAGCTAAATCTGCAGCAGCACACCCTCCTTATGCTTTTAGCCAGGCAAGCTTAATCAACAGCAGCCTTAACTTAACGAAGGCTCATCTTAGGGCCAACGGGAAAGAGGTGTATTGTCACTGACAAACTGCGAGTCCAGTGCAGCAGCTACTTTAACCCCCACCTTAAATGGCGCTCTCCCCGTAAGACTATGTGGAACCCTTTGATGCATAGAGCTGCTACAGCGGCCAATTACCTTTCCTTTTCTGGCCTTGGCTTAACAGTAATAGAGCTTTGAACTATTTCTGGTGAGCCTTTTATCTTGTTAAGTAACTCAGAAGCTCTTTTAAAAACCGCGTTATTTTTAATAGATTCAAATATCGAGATTGAAGTTGTTTCTTTCATCTGTTTGATATTAAAAATATCCATTGTTTTTTTACAGTAGTCACATGCTTTACCTGCCTGTTCACCGGCTCTTTTTATTTGATGATCTGAGAGGTTCAGGGCTAGATCAGCCATGTCTGCAAGGTCTTCTCTATTGGGCAAGAAGCCAAACATTGAAGCTATTTGGGCTCCTCCTATCTTTCTGGTAAGCATCTCTTCATTTTGGCTATACACAAGTCTTTCCATTCTCTTCGTAGAGCTTGTTGCAGCAATAAGGTTTTCACATGTGAATTTGACAAAAGACTCTGTATTTTTAAATTTGCCTATAGGCGGCAGGTTAATTGTATTATCTGACAGGTTAAACGCATTTCTTTTAAGACAGCCATCGCCAGTTAAATCAAGGTCTGAGTTAAAGCGGATATTGTATATATCTTTAGTGTTGTTCAAGAAGTCTTCAAATTTCATATGAAGGCTTGCGGGGAGAGGTGCGAGTTGCAGTTCCGGTATGTGCGCAACCTGCTCAGCGTTGTAGTAGGCTCCTATGGCATTCTCTTTATCAGAGCTGGTAAATGGTTGAATCTTACTGTCCATATCAATATCGAGGGTTTCAATAAGTCTTGCTGATATAAAACGTGAATCAGTAAAACCTTTCTCTTTCATGAACATCATCATTTCATAGGCATCTACCTTATCGAAGGGCTCACCGGAAAATGCGTCATGAGGCGGAGTTCTGTCGAAGTCTCTTTTAAACTGGTTCATGCCCAGATCAAATTCAGCTTCGTGGTGATACCTGAAGTCAGGTTCAGGCCAGAGATCAATAGGAGTATGAGAGTTCTCTCTTAGATATTCAGTAATGCTTTTTACATATTTCATATGTTGAATCCAAAAAAAATAGGGCAGAAAGGCCCTATTGAACATATGACTACACTGTTAAGTAAATGACTACAAATTCAGTGATTCTTGAGCTCGTTGGTCAAGTTCAAATCTGTATAAATCATAGTATAGAGTTTCCCGGTAAACATTAAAGATAGAGAGGGGGGTTTTACTGTTTAACGCCATATAAGCAGCATCATCATATTTGTAGCCAGTCAATTGTATAAAGTCATCTGCTGCATAGTCATCGGTAAGCAGCCTTTCTCTTCCAGACTGCGCCATTATAACCATGAAAGTAGCAGCGTTTGCCAGCCGCTCCATGGTCCTTTTTTCAAGCTTAAGCTTTTCTCTGTCCTTTTCAGTAATGTAAGGGCTGGTGAATACTCTATTGTTCATACATGTATCTAACGGTAAAGCAACTGCCCTACTGGGCAGCTGCCGTTAATTGAGGAATAAAACACACGAATGATAAGGCCAGAATATTAACGTTCCATACCTTTCTTCACATCATTGGTCTTTTCCTGCTGCTTATTGTTTTTAACAAAGTCAATAATCGCATCCTTAAGATTGGTTAAAGTAAGTTTTTGAATTTCCTTAAAATCTATTCCCTTAGCTAGGCAAGTATCAACATTAATATCCAGCTTATTGAAGATGAACTTTTTTACGCTTTCAGATAGTTTACCTAATTTGCGCTGAGGCTCTGACTTGGCAGGTTCAGCAGGAGCTTCCTTGGCCTGTGGCTCTGACTTGGCAGCTTCAGCAGGAGCTTCCTTGGCCTGTGGCTCTGACTTGACAGGTTCGGCTGGGGCTTCCTTGGCCTGAGGCTCTGACTTGGCAGGTTCAGCAGGAGCTTCCTTAGCCTGTGGCTCTGGCTTGGCAGGTTCAGCATGAGTTTCCTTAGCCTGTGGCTCTGACTTGGCAGGTTCAGCAGGAGCTTCCTTGGCCTGTGGCTCTGACTTGGCAGGTTCAGCAGGCGCTTCCTTAGCCTGTGGCTCTGACTTGGCAGGTTCAGCAGGCGCTTCCTTAGCCTGTGGCTCTGGCTTAGCAGGTTCAGCTGGAGCTTCCTTAGCCTGTGGCTCTGGCTTAGCAGGTTCAGCTGGAGCTTCCTTAGCCTGTGGCTCTAATTGTTTTTGGAACTCACGCTCCAAAAATTTATTGATAGTTTCAGACGTATCAAAAGGAAGACTTTTGTTGCAATCAAGAACTCCCTTTTCTAACTTCCGGACTTCTTCAAGGTCTATTCCTTCAAACTCAGCAATATTAAAAAGTCTATCTGCTCTCTTTTCACCAGAAAAGAAAGCTTTGAATCCAGGGTTGAGTCTAGCGTCATCGGGATGGTAATAATTTGATTTCTCGTCTAATAAGACTGCAGCATTAATATCCGCATCCTTTTTAAGGTGACCTCCTAAATGTCTAGCATCATATTCAGTAAGCCATATATTATCAGGGTAATTTTTTTCTGCTCTTATTTGGCAAGTCTTAAGATTTGTTTCTAATCCTGTATCTAATTTTGAATGGAAGCTAGGTTGTCCATATACATCGCCATCTACGAGGACGGGGCGAGTCATTAAATAAACTGATGGCTCTAATTTACCATCCTTGTTAATCATTGGAGAAAGATCATCGACTCCTTGTTTCTTCATATCTGTTTTAAAATTGTCCAAAACCGCACTATGTGATTCTGGCTTGGCAGGTTCAGCAGGAGTCTCCTTAGCCTGTGGCTCTGGCTTGGCAGGTTCAGCTTTAACTGGCTCGGAAAGAGCAAGAACCTCTTTTTCTAATGCTTTATCATATTCTTTACAAAAGGTCTTAAATATCTCTCTTACAGCATCACTAGTCAATTCAAATGAGCCAAGTGGGTTACCTGTTGGTATACGCGAGAGCTCATTATAGATGGTGCTAAGTTCTTCTCCATTCTTTTTTATAGTTTCCGCTACATCTCTAGGCATTGAAGCTATAAGATCAGGACTTGCTTTTATCTGACCTGGACCTTCTTTTGGAAGACCAAATTGTTCTGCGATAAAGTATGGCAGTAATGCTTTTACAGTTTCTATGTTTTTATTGTTAACGTATGACTCAGGGGCTTCACGGTTGAAACGCTTAGCCGAGGCAATAATAGCTTTCTCGAGTATCTCTGGGTTATTTTCTATAAAGTGGCTAGAAATTAATTTTGTATTCTCTCTGATAAATTCACGTTGATTAGAAAACTCATTAAGAGGTTTGAACTTTATATAATCAGAAAAAGGCTCGATAAATTCATTGAATGCCCTCAGGTTCTCGTTGTTTTTAACCTGATCAAACTCTCTTAGATAGTTAGTGTCAATGTGTGTTTGAGATCCTTTAAAGATATCAGTTTTAGTTCGGGCGGCACCAATCTTTTCTAGACTTTCTACAATTTTACGCTGTTCTTCGGAAAGATCAGAAAATCTGACAACTAAAGTGCCTTCCATGCCTTTTTCATAGTTTCCTATAGGCTCTTTTGTTAATGCATCGATTACGTTGTCAACAGTAGATCTTATACCTGTAAAATTATTCTCAAGATCGTTACTGGCAGAGGATAAGCTAAAGCCAAACTCTTTTGCACTTCTGGCAAAAGGAAAACGTTTTGAATCATGATCTTTAAACTTAAACATAGTGTTCCTATATGTACAGAGCCCATCATATAAAAAATACATGATGGGCATAATATAATGAAAGTCTAATTTTAGATTTTAGAGCTAACGGCTTCTTTTGCTCTTTGTTCCAATTCAAATTTAGCAAGGACAGCCTCAAAGGAACGTTTGTCTCCAGATGGAATAGTTCCATCACTTACTGTCTTCTTGTATATCTCAATAAATCTTGGCATTTCAGTTGGTTCAGGGATGTCAAATCCAATTTCCGGGATAGGGCGATACATTACATTAAAGTGTTTTCCAGCTTCTAATGCAAGAGCTGGGTTTGCGTCAATTCTTTTTAGAGCTGCAGCAGCAAGAAGTTCATTTGCAGCAATTTTATTTGCCTTCTCCCTGTAAAAACCCTCAATTTCAGCATCGAGCCTGGCGTTGACTTCTTTGTTCTTCTCGCGCCATTCATTAGTACCAGCTACAGAAAGTTTTAGAGAGGCGGTATTACTATCAGACATTGCTTAACCTCATAATTACGTCGTTGTCTTCAGCAGGAGGTCTGCTGAGTCGTTGGGAAAATAATATCAATTAATAAAACAAATGACAAGCGCCTCATGTGACTCATATCTCATTTTAATAAATAATCTCAAATAAAGACCATGTGATTATAGAGCAAGAACGTCAACTAAAGACCTGGATTCAGGCACAGCAAATACTTCAAAGATTAAATATATTAACCGGTTTTTATTGCTATTTTTCCAACATTTTCATTGCAATTCTAGCCGCAACAGCTGACTTATCTGCGTTTTTATTTAGATCTTTGCCTGTTATAACTCTTGCCATATCAGATGCTATATTACAGGTATTGTTAAGAATTTTGGTAATGCTTTGCCTGGGGATAGCAAGTAATTTATTTGCAATGCTTTTAATATGTTCTGGCTTTGGATCTTCACCTGTAATTTGCCACCGCATATCCAGCAGAGTTATATCGTTAGCAAGAACAGCTGTAATCCCATTTTCAAACTTCATATCTTTTAAAGCTTTTATATCCTCTGGTACTTTATCCTGGTGTTTACCAATTACCGAGCTCTGCAGAAAGTCCATGCTTATAAAAGCATCCTGACTCCCATCTCTACCTGACAGCATTATGATATCGGAACTGATATCAAAATCCACTCTTAAAGTGCCTCTAACAGAATCAAGCTGGTTTATTCTTATCAGCCTCTTATCTGTCTTATCTTCCATGTATTTGCTTAATACATCAAGCTCTTCATTTGCTACAGGGCAGAGTAATCCTGTAAACGCATCAAGGTATCCTTGGCTTGGTTTAGTAACATTATCAGAATATCCGTGTGCATAGGGCTGATTGTGGGAGGAAATGCTGTTTATTAACTCCCTTTCAACATTATGCTTTAAAGCAAGATAGTCAAATTTCATAGACAAACTCCTGGGGTAACTATAATTGTTGCTGCAGCCAGCAGCTGCGGTAGCAGCACCAATCGCAGCAGTAACTTCCTTTAAATAAATGAATGAAGGTAAACTTCACTGCCTGCGGGAAGAGGTGGTTTTGGATGTTTCTGAGTGCTCCTGCTGGGGAGCTTGCTGCTCTGTTTCTGCACGAGATGCACGTGCACGAGCTTGTGCCGCTTTGTATCTGGCTATGGTCCGTTTGCTAAGGGGCAGGCGGGAAGAAGGTACGGGCACCTGCTGGCCACTTTGCTCCAGGGCGTCGATTGTCCTCACCAGATCGCTGGCGGCGTCACTGACCTCTTTCATTCGCTGCTCAGCAGCATCAACCATGGCCTTTTGTATGGCTGTTGGCGGAGCCTGGCGGGTTATCTGGCCGGTTCGTCTTTCAAGGTGAATACGCTCGCTTGATTTGCCTCTTCCGTACTTCATGCGTTCGATGCGCCTCGTGGCATTCATCTCAATGCCGTTCTCTCTGGCAATCGCGGCGTAACGCTCCCGCATTAGCCGAAAATCGTCATTACGCACGTCTAATCTTTTCCCTTCGTCATTCACTGCTCTGATCAGGAAGTGAACATGCGGGTGATCCGGCTCATTGGGAGTATCATCAGTTTTCGCATGGAGCACAAAGACATAATGAAATCCGTTGACTGCAAAAAACTCATGCCCGAACTGCCGGGCAGTATTCGTCAGTGCCTTGTGGTCAGTACCAGGAGGGGCTGAAAGAATCATGCGCCTGGCAGCTGCTGGAAGTTTGTCTGTGTATCTCGGGTCATCTTTGTCTGCTGGCAAACCATCAGCACTTTCCCAGCCCTCAACCATGGCTTCCAACACCTCCTTGTCCAGGTCCCAGCCATCGTTGTTTTCGACATCTACCAGACCATTACGGGCAATGTACAAGGCTGCCTGTTTGAGGTGTCTGCCTGTCTTGATGCCACGGCTTGGTTTGTCGAACTTAATTACTGCTTCTGGCGTGTTGTGCACAACGCCCTCAAATTTGGATACCGTGCTCAGGCCGGAGCCCTTGCTGTAAGCAGGTGTTCGCCTGAACGAAGAAGCCCTCCTTCCTGCAGAAGATACCTTTCTCCCGCCTGCCTTTTTAGAACCTGTCAGATGCAGGTAAACGCCACCGCTTTGCTTTTGCAGTCTGGCTTTTTTGATTGGCTTAAAAAGCGGGTCGTCTTCATAGTTGTGCTGGAAATGAGCTTCAAGTGCTTTTTCCAGTCTCTTCTGAGCACGCTCAAAATCCCGGATCTCCTTTGTGCTCATACATTCTCCTGTCGTATTACCTTTCCATAGTTACGCTTTTTGCTGCTTTTGACGAAGGTGTATCTAATGCTGCAGAAGACTTTTTGGCTGTAATTGCTTTTGCTAAGTCACGGAACTTATCATCAATGCTGTCTTGAACAGCAATGGTATCCCTATTGGCACGTGCTTGTGCATTCCAGGATTCACAGAACTGGTCCCACAGGCCAGGTCTATTGGCCGAAGAACTTATGGTCTTATTTAAGTCTATGTTCTTAAGATAAACAGGTATTCGGGAGGAAAGTTCTATAAGAGTGTCATAGTCTTTTTCCGATATCAATCTTTCCATGACAGAAAGAATTCTGTCTTTTGGTTTAAAAGGTTTAATTTGCAGGTTTTTCCGATTTGCTCTTGTATCAAAGACAAACTTGCGGTCCCAATTTGAAAATATTGACAAATCTTTCTTATCTAAAGTAACGCCAAGCTGAGCTGTAATCATCATTGCGGAGGATGCCATAACTAAGTTACTGGCTCTATCGGTATAAGCTTCAGAGCTCCATTTATTACCAGAGTCTGATAATTCTTTGCATTTAACGAAACCCAGCTCGTTCATAAATTTAAAGGCGTCAGGATCGCCTCCGCCGTGGAAAAGCTCTCTTGTGGCAACCTGGGCACAGATAATTGCCCCAGCTCTTAAAAAGTCATTTTCAGATTTAAAGTATTTTGGTGAGGGGATAACAAAATTACTGCCATTGTATTCATGAAAGCCAAAGTCCAGTCTGGAATTTAATGGCTGAAATTGAAGCCTTATAGTAGGGTCGGAATAATTATCTGTAAAATCTAACTTGATATTCAGGTGATCTAGCCATTTTTCAAGCTTGTTAAAAGCAGGCTCAAGCTCTGCTCTTACTTCGTTTGTATTCAGAGCATTAGGTTGCTTAATATCACGAGTAAGGTAATTAACAAATTTAGGAGTCCAGTCATCCTTTGCGCCATTATGATGCTTATACTCCTTAAAAAGCTCCAGATAACCACCGTTCTCTGGATTAAGAGGGTCTTTTATCAGCAGCTCGCCATTGTTCCTGTTGAGAACTTTATCTAAACATGCCAACGAAAATTTAAATTCCCGTCCAGGTAAGTCATCTCCTGTACCCAAGGTCAGACTGTCGCCTGCAAACAAATAGGCCCCTCCTCTAATAGGAATACCATATTCTTTAACCATCAAGCATCCGTCGTTAGTTATACCGAAATATGTGTTAGCTAAGTCAATTTTAAATTTGTTCCTTCCGGCATGAACATTTATTATTGGGAACCTGGCAGTTATTTCTTCCCATGTATAATCAGCTTTTGAAATCTGCACATCAATTCTCCTATCACTATATTTTATGGTTCGGCAGCGATATACGGGGAGGCATATTGCTGCGGCTTACTACCTTTCCATAGTTACGCTTTTTGCTGCTTTTGACGATGGTGTATCTAATGCTGCAGAAGACTTTTTGGCTGTAATTGCTTTTGCTAAATCATTGAGTTTTGCTCTAAAACTATCATCATTTGATGTAATGCTTCTGTCTTGTATTTGATTATTGCTCCGAGATTCACAGAACTTTTCCCAGAGGCTTGCTTCGTTTTTGGAGGAGGCTATGTTTTTATCAACATCCAGATTCTTTAGATATGCGGGAATTCGTGATGAAAGATCTATTAACGAGTTGTAATCTTCTTCCTTTATTAGTCTGCTCTGATACAGGTAGCTGTCCACTGAATCTTTGATAATGCTCTTTAGATTGTCCCTGTTCTCAGTTGTATCAAATACAAGCTTTCTGTCCCAATTAGAAAAATGTGCTAAATCAGTTTTATCTAAAGTAACACCGAGCTGGGCTGTGATCATCATTGCGGAGGATGCCATCACTAAATTATGAGCTCTGCTATCAATTGTTTTTCCTTTAATGTTGCGGGGAAATGAATTGTGTTTAACTACCTCTAATTTATTGATAAATTTCAGATCTTTGTCCTTACTGCCGTGAAAAACTTTGTTAATAGTAAATTGTGCGCAAACAATAGCCCCTGCTCTTAGGAAGTCGTTTTCAGATTTAAACATATCCATGGTGGGGAAAGAGACGTAGTGTTTTTGCTTGTCAGATTTTGGAGATACCCCAAACTCACTGTGTGAGTGAAAGTACGGTGAAGGGTAACGTTCGTGCCTTTCACTATCGTTAAGAATTAACTCTACATTTAAGTGATTAAGCCAGTTTTCCAGCTTATCAAAAGGAGCTTTGTAATGATTATTGTCCTTATTGATATCAGTTGGCGTAATTGACATGTATGGTTTAGCGATATTGACATCAAACCTTGGGCTCCAGTCATCTGCTTTTCCGTTGTGACACCTGCACGCTTTGAAGACTTCTAAATAGCCACCATTCTCCGGATGAAGAGGGTCTCTTATCTTAAGCTCACCATTAGTGTCCAGCACATTGTTAAACCTGGCTAATGGTAACTCGACATGTAACAATCTGGATTCAGGATCATCATAAATCATTGGGTCGCATGGCAAGCAGCTGACAAAGTTTTCAACTACTGGTAATACAACAGGAAGTTCGAGTGCCAAATTGCCCTCATTATCTAATTCATAGCGTCCTACCGTATCTACAAGAAAAGTTACATTATCTATATGGAACTTAATTGTTGGAGGACAAAGACCATCTTCTAACCATATATAGTCATCTTTGGAAATAAGCATATCAAAGCTCCTTTGTTTTCAATCATGCGCTGTGTTCTGCACCAGCAGCTGCGGTCTTCCCGGATGATTTAGCGAAGACGCTTATTATGGCAGGCCGGGAGAAATGTTTTGCTTACTCAGCTGTGAGTTTCCACTATGGCTTTGTGGGAACTATGGTATTAAAAAGGGCAGAGAGCAAATAAACCCTCCACCCTTAAGACGTAATTAAAGGATAATCATTTAATTTTAGTGCCTTTAGCAAGATTAACCTGCTTGACTACAAAAGGCCTGACAACCTTATTTTCAAAGTCAGATATACTCATTTTTCCTTTTTCAATTTCACTGAAATTGCACTCATATATTGCCGTAAGAACCGGGTTCTTTATGATATCTGGAAGGTGTGTGAGAAACTTCAGTGCTTTATCAGTAATTTTTAAGACCTTGCGTTCAACTTTCAAGTAGCCCTTACGTTTAAGCTCCTCAATAATTTCGGCCCTGGTTGCAGACGTACCAATACCATCCCCGTCTTTAAGATATTTCTTATGCTCAGGATGAGAGACGGTACTTGAAATATTCTCCATTGCTTTAATAAGGCTACCCTCATTATAAGCAGCAGGAGGACGCGTTCTGTCTTTGTTGATAGTGGCAGTTACCAGCTCCACTGTATCACCCTTACGGCATGCGGGAAGACGTTGAGTGTTATGTGTGGGGCCTTGATTAAGTACCTGCCTGTAACCACTTCTCAGCAGTACTGAGCCAGAAGCTTTAAGAACAAGAGGGCCTGCAGCCATTTTAATGTCTGTTGTTGATACCACAGGCTTGATAAAAAACTGAGCAAGGTAAACTCTTACTATGTAAGAGTATATCTTATGCTCGTCCTCGCTGAGTCTTGATTTATCTAAAACCTGAGTTGTAGGAATAATTCCATGGTGAGCTGTAATTTTGCTGTCATTCCAGGTACGGGACTTGATATCCGGGTTGGCTTTTAAGATCAGATCTGAAAGGTCCGGGTTTACCTGGAAAAGGGCTTTTAAAACATCAGGAGCCTCTTTATGCTGAGCTTCAGGAAGGTAAGAGCAGTCAGACCTTGGGTAAGTTGTAAGTCTGTGTGTCTCATACAATGACTGACAAACCTCAAGTGTTTTCGAAGCCGAGAAACCAAACTTATCTGCCGCATACTTCTGGATATCGGCCAATGATAACGAAAGAGGATGTTGAAGCTCGGTCTTATCCTCCTTTACTTCAGTAACCCTGATTTCTTTACACTTATTAAGGTTATCAAGCAGAGCCTGAGCAGAGTGCCCATTAGTGAGGTAGCCTGATTTATCCAGAACGCCCAGTCCATCCAAATCAAGGTCAGCCATAAACTTAATGCCGTCATACTCCAGCTGAGCCTTAATTTTAAAGAATGTGTTAGAGACAAAGCTCTTTATTTCCTTATCACGAGCAGCAACAAGGTTTAATGTAGGAGTCTGTACTCTTCCTATACTGACAAGTTCATTAGCGGCCGAGAGGGTAAAAGCTCTGGAAAGATTCATGCCTATAAGCCAGTCGGCACGCTGCCTTGCTCTTGCAGCATTGGCCATTCCCTCATAGTGTTTGTTCGGCTTTAAAGACGAAAGAGCCTTCCTGACAGAAGCCATATCCTGAGCACTTGAAAGATAACGAAGAGCAGGCTTTTTGTATTTGAAGTGTTCGAGTATTTCATCAACAAGCAGCTGTCCCTCTCGGTCAGGGTCCCCACAGTTGACGACAACTGAGCATGCTTTAATCAGCTTGCCTATCGTTGTAAGCTGACTGCGTGCAGCTTTGTCGCTTTTAGGGATATTTACCCATCTTTGAGGAAAGACGGGTAAATCTTCGTAGCGCCATATCTTTTTATTCTTACTGTTAACCGGGACGCTTGAGCCAAGGTAGTGATCCGGCTCAGCCAGCTCCAGCATATGGCCAAAACACCATGTGACCCGGTCACCATTAAGCGCAATATAATAGCCTTTCTCCTTGGACCTAAGCCCCAGAGCATCAATAATACATCTGGCAACAGAAGGCTTCTCAGCAATGAAAAGTCTCACCTTAATCACCCTTTATTCAATATATCTCTTGCCTACAATTTCACCATCGACAAGAACATCAACATAAATGCGTGTAGGCGCTAAGTGTTTAGTATATTGTTTATCGCCGACCTCAATAGTCTCGTATGGATGGCGCTTTTCTTTACTTTCAAAGACACGAGCTGGAGTTGTTGCTACAGCCTGGCAATATGAGACTTCCGTGACCTCATTCTTAGCAGACCATCTTGTACATTTATTAAAAGCAGGCATATGTACTTCAAAAGCTGTTTCGTAGCTTACAGTTGAATTTTGAGCCTGATCTACTTTCTGCGCGAGATCATCAGGAATCTTTTCCTGACAGTAGCTTATATGAGGAAGCGGAGTATAAATAATAGCTCCGCGGCTGTCTGTCTTAGTAGTTCGCTCCAGAAAAGCCTCATGAGGCTTTTTGCAGGATGGGCCAGGAAACCCTTGTGGAAGGCAAAGATAGATTGCGCACTCATTATTTCGATCCGACATAATGCCTGGATTAGCTGAAAAAGCAGCACCTGGAGCTGAAAAAAGCGCGACTGCGGTTATAGATGCAAAGATGTGTTTGACCCTTTTCATATGTGTACTCTCTACTTATTTTTCATGTATGTATTGTCTTTTTGAGCTTTCTCAAAGGTAATACCTTTAATACCGGGCTGGAGCAGATCAAGCAGTATCTTCTTTGCATTGATAGTTAAAGACTTTTTAACCTCTCCATCACTGGTGGTGTAACTGTCCTCTTTAACCTTTCCTGACACAGATACAGCCATTCCATCAGCTAGTATTTCAGCAAGCGGGAAAGAGTTTTCATTGAAGCAGTTAATCTGATACCAGGTAGAGACAAACTTCTGATCAGAGTTTTCAACATATTCAGGATGAAAGCCCCTGAAGGTCAGCAGGCCAACTTGCTTGCCAGCATTATCTCCTGACTTGGGTGTAATGGTTTTATGCTCAGGTTTATTAAAAATAATAATTCTATAGTTCTCTACATTTTCAAGGTTATCAGACATAAAGCTCTCCTTAAAGATAATTGTTTAAGATGCCATGTAACCGGGATAAATGATTACAAGCCAGTATATTAGACCTAGTCATTTGTGTCATCAACAAAGATGAAGTTCTTAGAAAAACTGTGCTTTTCTTCATCTGAGTTATCAAGGTCCATAAGAGGTTTTTTTACCTTTTCCTTTATATTAGCCCCTGTAGCGCCATCCGATGCTGGAGCAGTTGTGGACTCTGTTTCAGCAGCTGCCAGGGACTCTGTATCGTTATCAGTACCCGATGCTGCAGCGGCTTCGGACTCTGTTTCAGCAGCTGCCAGGGACTCTGTATCGTTATCAGTACCCGATGCTGCAGCGGCTTCGGACTCTGTTTCAGCAGCTGCCAGGGACTCTGTATCGTTATCAGTACCCGATGCTGCAGCG